>NZ_JBMDWJ010000165.1:0-35139 GCF_048595215.1 Siphonobacter sp. | reverse complement strand
CTCCCTGACTTAGAGCTTCCGTTTTTAGCTTCTGCGTAATATTCTTGAAGCCCGTTTTGTTATAACTCGCAAAAGTGCCAAGCTGAGCCAGATCAAGCGAGAACATTCCCTTCATGATGGCACTGTACTCTTCTTTGCTGTAAGGTACTGAATCACCATCCTGCCGAGCCATGCTAGACCAGTTTTCAACCGTTCGAGCGGATCCAACCGATACAATCGCTGAATTTTTTAGCGGAGAAACACGGGTTACCGTAGCATCCACCTTCTTAGCTTTTCCTTTTTCGTCCAGCACCTCTTCTTTAACGGCTTTCATATAGCCAAAAACATCGTCATCCGCATATAACAGAGGGTTTGCCTCAGTAAAAGCAATTTTGTTATCCCGCGTAATCGGTGATAAAGACCAGCCTACATTTTTCTGTAAAGCTTCCCGCCACCAGTACCGCCAAGCTTGGCCAGATACGTAAGTATAGGTACGACCGTTTTTTGATATCTTTTTGGTAGCAACCGCATTTTCAAAATTGCTGGTAGAACTCTTTCCCGCATTATTTAAAGCGACAACATCAACGTCTAGCAGGACAAATCCTTGGGTTTTCAGGTTCATAGGTATGATTAATCTAAAGGTTCAGTTACTTCGTTTTGTTCTTCAAATTCAGTAGCGATCTGCAGGTTTTTTTCGTGAAGCTTTTCGTAAACGGCGATTAATAATAGATCTCTGATTTCCCGCCAGCTTACCGTTTCGGGAAATAAATACTCTACTTCATCGATTTTAAGCAAAGGTTCCTGGGCACCCCCTTTGTAGTTGTCATCAATGAGCTTAAGCAGATACTGTCTCACTTCCTGCACATACTTTGCTCGGTTTAACCTCAGGATAGCTTTCTTGATACTATCCTCATTGCGGCTAACGATAAAGCCCGCGATGTCCTTGATTTTTTGTACGGTTCGTTTATCCATCTGGTTTATGTAAATAAGGTAAGTCTCAATAAGTTGAAAAGGAAAGCGATGCGTGCGAATCCATGCTTTGAAGTAGGGCACCAACGTTTGTCCATTCAGTAACCGCTCCAAAATAGGATTACGCCAGGTACTGTATGAATCATAAGCCAGTTCCTCTTTAGGAGATACCCATGTATCTGTACCTTGATTATACTTAGCATCCTTGAACTTTGAGTTTCGATAATGCGATGCTACGAATGGATGCCAGATTTCGTAATAGGTGATGGATTGGCAGAGTGCATAAAAGCCAAAAACAGTAGCTGACAACTGGTATAGCACTACCTCGGGCTTGGCTCCAAAATTGGTAAAATGGTATAAACTCAGGCTAGTGTTTCGGGCCTCAACCACATTTTCAGAGGTATTGGCATAAATGGCTGTCCTGATATTTTTGAGGCAGGAATCAACGAATGCAAAAAGAGCATTAGCTGGAATCCCGTAATTTGAACGGGCAACGCCGCTGGATAAACCCCGGCCCACAGCATTCAAATGTCCATCAGGTCCGGTCAGGAGTTGCTCCACGTAATAGTTGGCGACAACCGTATTATTACTGCTGATTAGTCCAAGTTTGTCACCTAACTGCATTACCCCCAGCGGGACGAAGAAAAAACGGATGATTATTTCTTTTGATACATATAGTCCGTTCTCAAATCCATGATGAAAATTGATGAATGTGCTCGATCCGGATAGAATATGGTTATCTCTCCCCGCTACAAAAAGGTTGGCTTTGCGTCCTGAAACACGGCAATATCCCATTTTCGAAGGAGCTGTTTCATTTAGTATGCTTCTATAATAGGTAAGCGTTTCCTCCAACTTTCGCTTACTATCGAAAGCGGGTTGCGTAATTTTCGAGTTGAGAAAGAAGGCATGTAGATTAGCGTTCCATTGATTGATGTAGAGGTTAGCTACGTACTCAATCAACCCTAGAATGTCTTTATCTTTTAATGCAGGCTCTTTCCAAAGGCCTGCAATGACGTATCCGCCCGTATCTGCGAAGGGGTCGCCAGTAGGGTGAGTTAGATTCGCTACCATAGTTTAGAAGTGCTATTATAAAAAAAGGCAACTACGAACTTTACCTTGGGATAAAGTCATAAATACTCATAAATGACCTCATTATTCTCTTTTAAAAGTGGTTTGGACCCACACCTCATCTGAGTAAAGTCAGTACAAGTATCAATTTGTAGTTGCCTTTACAAATCAAGACAACATTCTTGATAAAACCAAGCCGATGTTAGTAGTAAATTGAATTTTATATACTAGTTAGGTTGTTTTTTAAATTTAAGTTTTTGATTTTCAGTTATTTATGTAAATAATGATTGGTTCTTTAATAAATATGATTAATATTTGAAGTGGTAAATGGAATTGAAATATGTTAGTAGTCAATTAACAAAGATTACTATTAATCGTACCATACTAGGAATCAGCCCAGCTCAGTCTGGGCTTTCTTATATTCCCAAACACCCAAACCCCTCCGCATTATACCTCCCCACCCCCGCAAGCACGGCCAATTCCAGAATCTCCTTCGGTCCCATTAGCTCGAATGAAAACCCATAATATCCCCGCACCTTGGTTTCTTCCCGCGAGTTCTCCTTGATCGTGACCAGCCGGGATTTGGGTTCGGATCGTCCCTGTACGAATCGGTAGGTCAGGCTGTCCGCTATCCAATCTTCTCGATCCGCTACCAGGGGTAGACTACGCCATTTGGCCAGCAGATTCGAAACCAGTAAAGGCCCAAAGGCTTCATCAGCGGGATGTAGGTATTGATCCATACCCCGTTCGTCTTTCTGAGCGATGACTACGGGAGAAAGGGTTCGAAGGTGTAGGGTATTTTCTGTAAGGTTAAGGGTAAGAGCTTCTACCCGTTCGACGATAAATTCTGCCCGATGGCGGGGGGAAGCAATGACGCACTTCTGATCCTGAAAAAGCCCCATGATGAAATGTTGAGCCGCCTGATCGACGTAGAAACTTACCACCCACTCGATAGTAGGGCTATTCACCCATAAGCCACCGGCTCTGGCATCTACTCGGGCCTGGGGCATGATCAGATCCGAAAACGTAAAAAGCTTGAATCGCCGGGTTGAGGAATATTCGTATCCCTGATTATGTAAGAATTGAGCATACTGAGCATCAGCATCGGCCAATACGCTGTAAATGAAGGCACTCAGCCGATACGCGTAGTTAAACGGTACCAGCGTTTGAGTTGAAGTAGGGCGGAGGGTTAAGCGAAATTGCATATCTACGTATCCAGTTCTAGGTCAAAAGGTTAACACGAAGTAAAAAGTTTTTCTTTATTAGCCTGATAAAGATTTGTAAGTTGCGTGCAGACTCCATGCACGATGCTGAATTAATTCTAAAGATTATCCCCATGCCCGCATCCCAATCGCAACGCTTTCAAGCTATTAATGAGCAGCTTCGACGCGGAGCCGCCGTCCCTACGGCTGTGCTCATGCAGTATTGTGGCGTGGCCGAACGTACGCTTAAAGAAGACATTGCCCGGATGCGGGAGCGGTACGCGGCTCCCATTCACTATGACCGTCGACGGGGGGGCTACTGTTATACCCAACCCTTTGATCTGAAAACGGTCGAAATCGAGCTAACGGATCAGGACGTCGCCGCCCTAAAAAACGCCGTAGCAACGCTGAATCAATTCCGGGATTTAGCCGTATTCTCTGATTTTCGGGGAACGGTTGAGAAGATTGAACAGGCCGTACGTTTCCGTTTTAGTCAGCCTACGCAATCGCAGGCCCATATCATTTTCGAAGCCGTTCCCGCCGGGCGGGGCAACGAGTTACTCGATACCGTGCTGGCAGCTTGCCTTGGTAAACAAGTCATTGAATTCCAGTATCAGAAATACGGCGAATCGGAGTCCCGCTCACGAACGGTTTTTCCGCACCTGCTCAAGGAACATCGCAACCGTTGGTACATCATTGGCTATGAACTGGATCCGCCCCAACTAAGAGTTTTTGGTTTAGATCGGGTGGTAACGGGAACGCTTAAGCGAAGCGAACTACCGTTTGAGCCCCCACCATTTGACGCGGAAGCTTACTTTCGCCCTGCCTTAGGGGTAGCCGTATACGATCATCCGGCCGAAGAAGTAGTCTTATCTTTTTCGCACCGGGAAGGCCTTCGCTTTCAGGCTCAGCCTTTTTATCCCTTTCGGAAAGAAGATATTTTGATGGATACCCCGGAAGAATTTCGCGTAAGACTATCGATCATTATTAACCAGGAGTTAGTCTTCGAACTGGCCCGTCTCGGCGATTCCGTACGAGTACTCTCCCCACCGGCTTTGATTGATTCGCTGCGGCAGTTTCATGGCCGAGCCGGACAGCAGTACGAAGCCTTACCGCCGGATAAACCTAGCTAGCAAACGCTCTGACCCGCTATTTCTGGTAAGGAGCTACACTAACGATGGTAAAGCCAGTTTCCCCCTTTTATTCCAGCACTAAAGAAGCCGGGATACGTAATGCTCGTCTTTGCTGCTGATACTCGCTTGTAGTGAAAGGTCCGTAACGTTTACCGCTGCGATGATGGATAATCCAATAATTTTCTTGGGCGGATAAGATGCGTTGATAGAACGGATCACGGGCTATGATTCGATCGGCCAGGGTACTGGTTTCCATAATATCCGCATAGCTGTTGGCGGTATACTTTTGATTATGACGACTTATACTATCAGCGATCATGGTTTGATACTCTTGATATTCGGGTTTTTGTCGGGCAATAATGAAGGTGTCATCATACGCATACTGAACGACCTTACCGCCAATACTTTCCTTCCCTAAAGAAGCCAGGATGGCGTCTCCATCACCACCCCGAAAAAGATACCCACTGGGCAGGTCTTCGTAATAATCCATACCGCCCGCCCCAAGCATGCATAAGGCTAGAATGGGTAAAAGAATAACCAAGCTTGTCAGGGCTAGTCCTAATAACAGTTGCCAGACTGGACGAGTACGCATGGGAGAAAAAGTGAAGACCTATGGAAGCGAATCTGTTTTTACAAAAGGACGTTAGACGACTACCGGTAAAACCTATACGGGAAAAGCATCAGAACAAGCCACAGGGATCAATCTGATTAAAGGCCTCTTGTACTTCAATGACATAATAGTAAGACTTGTATTTTTTGGCTTTGTAGAGGTACTCATAAAAATGAGATTTATGGTAAGCGAAGTTGGAAACCCGATGCACGACGTTAATGTATTTGTCATAGTCCGTTTTGTAGGCAACTTGTATAGTTACTTCACCGTTGTGGCATACTTGATACGAAAAGGAATTTTGCTCATCGGGAGTTAAATACGCGGCTAACTGGTTCTGAATGGTTTTGGGAAGTACTACTGAAAATGATTCGTTTTTCGCTCGCTCTTCGGTAATAAACGTATAACAGCCGTCCGACTCCTTCTTTAACGTATCCTTTAAAGCCTCTTCGAGCAAAGCATTTTTTTGCTGGTATAAAAGGTCGATGACTTTGCTGTACCGGGGCATATTGACTTCCACATTTTTGTAATAAGCCGCTTTCTGCAACTCCCTTTGCTTTTCTGGCCAGGGAAGAGGGTGCTCGTTACAGGTGGACATGATCAAGGCAAAGACAGCCCAGCTCAGAATGGGCGTAAAAAACAGTAACAGACAAATAATAATCAGGACGATATAGAAACCTTTCATTGGTTAATAAAGGGTGAAGGTTGATAGTTTTTGGTTGCAGTTATTAAGGAGCACGGATGTCCTTACCCCGGCTTACATGCGGAGTTATTCATACTGAACAGAGGTAAGGACATCCGTCTGAGGATACGGGTGAAACCGAGAAGCTTGTGCCTACTACAAGCGTTCATTCTCCTTGGAAGAAAGGTTCGCAGAAGCATACTGGAAACAGCCTGTACATTATTGGATCTATTTAAACCCGAAAAACAGCGGAAAAAGGAACGTAACGATCACCGTCCAAACGCTATAAAGGGGCAAGTAAAAGGCCATGACCTTACCCACGTCAGTGAGGTCTGATTTCTTGGCGATGACCTTAAAAAGTCGAAGCGTAACGAGTAGTAAATTAATAAGTATCAGAATGTTACTGCCCAGCACGGCCAGTCGATTGGGCGTGATACCCCATTCTGAAATTCGGAATACAATCGCTGACAGAGCGATGCCATTCACTATGATGGTTACTACCGATAAGAGGGCGAGTATCCAGACCTCAAACATTCGCTGCTGGTTTTTGCTTGTTTCCGCTATGGAAAAGAAGATGAGGGCCATTACGCCAATCAGTAAGGCATTAAACAGCAGCAGGAATTCGCGATCCTGGTAAGGGTCTTTCCCCGAGTAGAAAATGGCGATCAGATAAATCACCAGCATGACGAGTACCAGCGGACTGAATAGTTTAGCAATCACGGGAGATACCTTACCAACGAGCTGAGGATTAGTCTGCGTTAGATAAGTCCCCACCAGCGGAGCCGCGGGCCGGCCAAAAATGACTACGTACTCGAAGTAAAACTTCTGAATGTGCAGGCCGATTAATTCGAATAAGCCTATGGTTAAACCCGTTAGAATGCCGCCAGCAATCAGAATCAACGTGGTTATGACAATCAGATCGCCATTGTAACGTAAATAGCTGAGTCGTTTTTGCGGGTCATCTTTTACCGTTCCTACAAATGTAAAGCCCAGAATCGACCAGAGAAACAAGAGTAAATGAATACACGATAAAACGAGCGTATCACTCTTCGGTACATCTGGGAAAACATTGATGAATACCAAACCCGCCAGAGTCAGAGCAACGATGATTGCGGTTTTGGTCGGGGATAAGTGATGCTTCCAGGCGAAATAGGCCAGTAGAGGAGAAAAGGCAATAAAACCCACATTCCGGGGATAGAAAAATTCCTCGCTGATCCCAAAGATGACGGGAAATTTAGCAATCAGTCCGGCCAGCAAGGCAGCCATCCCGATGAATAGTAATTCGCCCCGGCTGCCCCAATGCAGTTCATCGCCCTCGTACTGAAGCCGTTCATGCCAGAAGTCGGCCAGTGGATTACCCCGAAGTTCGGGATAAAGACTGTTGAATTCCCGTTTAAACGATCCTTTGTTGGTCCGGTACAAGTGTTCGAGTTGCCGGGGATCGTGCAACTGACTACGGATTTGCTCTTTCATGGAAGCTTCCTTAACTATTACTGAATGATTAATTCCACAAGGTGCCATCCAGGCCCACAATCGTACCCATCCATACGGCTACCAGGTAACCCAATACACCGATCAGCGTAGCCATTACTTTTTTCCAGGTTTCCTGCTGGCCCCATTGTCTGGCCATGTAAAAGAAACCACCCCCCAGAGCTCCCGCGACGGGAACCAGTACCAGCGGACGAACCATCCAGTACGCAGGCCAATTTGGATTAGGATGCTTCACACCCGCCAAAAAAAAGGAAATCAGCAGTAGAGCAAGCGTGGCTCCCACGACCAGGTGTTTAACGAAAGAAGCGGTTACGAAAGATGGGCTGGAGAATGAGCGGATTGGTGTCATGGTCGTTGCGTGTTGAATCGATTATGAAATTAATTAAAGTACTTTGCAATACAAAGTGAATGAATAAAAAAATAGGGCTTTTACGGTACTACTAAGCGTATTACGAAAGCTCAGGCGTTCAGAATCAGGAAAATACGTTTAAGGTAATCCATCGTGCCTTTAGTAGTTGGTTAAAAGTACTTTGCGGTTCAAAGTTATTAATGGTTTTTATTTTCACAAATAGTCAATCTATTTTCTGCTAAAAAATTTTACTTCCTTTGATAGAGATGCTTGTCTAAAGGCTGCATGCAATTCCTACGAGTCTTAGTAGGTAGCATGATCAACGCTCGGGTAAAGCAGCTAGGGCATTCGTCAGTAACCCATAAAATTCCGTAGCAAGTCGCCCTTTATTCGAGTACGGTATAAGTTCAGACAGGCTTTAATATAGTGATAGAGGAGGGGATAAGAGTTTTCCTGAGGAGCGTGAGCGTACACATTCTTGACTGTGGTATGGTCCGTAATAACCCAGGAAAAGGAGGTGCCGTCTAAAATGAAGTACTTTTCTTTGGCACGTAGATTCGTATTTAGGTCTTTTTCGGAAAGGATAAGCAGTGAATCGAATAGCTGCGTGAACCTGGGTTCAGCATCCGCTTTGAAACGTAAACTGTCTTTCGTATAATAGGTACAGCTTTCCCGCAGTGCCGAGTACTCGTCCAGTCTTTTTTTCTGTTCTGAACCAAATTCCCCAAAATTAGTGGCAATCATTCGTAAGGTGATTCCGCGTTGCTGGGCCAGTTTGTTTAGCTTCCGGCCATCAGTCGAATCTCTTCTGGCATATACCACCTGAAACGTATGTTCCCGTTTGGTGGCAGTAATCCAGTAGCTATCTCCCTGACCTAGTACATGCATCTGTACGGACTGGGCGGATACGTGAAGAGAAAAAAGAGCTGATACAATGAGTATGAGAGTTTTCATACACTAAAAAGCATTTCAAGGTTGGATAGATTGGTCAACTATACTGGACGTGGAGTACGTACATAAAGTTGAATATATTGACGCAAGGTACGTATATCGCTTGGGTTCAATTCGTTCCTACAATATAAGTCGAGCTTATGGCTCTTGCCCACAAGCCTTGGCAACCTTCCCCCCTTATTTAGGGCTGGGTTTCAATCCGACCCATCTTTCTGATAAATATTTGGCAGATATTTTAAATAACCTTAAAAAACTGGTGAAAAAAGTATTGAAGCCTAGTAAATATTAGGAGTTAGTCTAAGAGGCGGTTATCTACCTTTGAAGATATGCAAATGGATACGAGTAACGAAACCGTTTGCGTCCCGTATTACACTATCCTCATTTGTATCCGCCTATGTTCATGCGATACCTCTTTATCGGGCTCCTCTGCTGTTCACTCACTACGGTCCACGCCCAGGGAACCTTACGCGATTATCAACGAAGCGAAACGTTAAAAAAGCAGCTCACGGACCGGGCTTACCACATTCCCCGACAGATCAACTGGCAGGAAAATGGTACGGGCCTGGTGTATATGATCCAAACTACGAAAGGCAAGGAGTACATGCAGGTGGACGGTCAAACCGGCAAACGCAGCAATGCTTTCGACCAGGAAGGATTAGCCAGACAGCTCGGACAAGCCCTGGGCAAAACCATCCCCGCATACCAGCTTCCCATTCAGGGCCTGAAACGCACGGCCACGGGTTTCGCCTTCGACGCTGAAGGCTCCCAATGGACGTACGACGCCGGACAACTTCGCAAGAAAGGCAGTATGTCGGCTATGAATCGCTATTGGGGAGACCGGTCACGGGGCGAGCAGGTTCGACGTTTGTACACGCCCGACAGTAGTCATTCGGCCATCATCAAAAATTACAACGTCTACGTTCGCAACGAACGCAGTAAAGAGGAGTTTCCGATGAGTTTCGACGGCTCGGAAGGGGAGTACTACAGCAGTGATCTTCGCTGGTCGCCCGATGGTACGAAGCTGGCGGGAACGAAAACGCGGAAGAATACGCCGCACCTCATTTACCTGATTCGTTCCTCACCCACGGATCAGCTCCAGCCCAAACTGGAAACCCGCAACTACCTCAAACCCGGCGATGCCCTGCCCATTCAGGAACCCGTGCTGTTTGATATCGCCTCGCGAAAGCAGTTACCCATTGCGATGGACCTGATCGCTCAGCAGTACGAACTGAGTGATCCCGACTGGCGAGCGGACAGCAAAACATTTACGCTGGAATACAATCAACGCGGCCATCAGGTGTACCGGGTGCTGGAAGTAGAGGCCAGTACGGGCCGTATCCGTCCGCTGATTGAGGAAAAAAGCAAAACCTTTATCGATTACAGCGGCAAGCGTTTTCGCCACGATACGCCCGATGGCAAGGAAATCATCTGGGCTTCGGAACGCGATGGCTGGAATCACCTCTACCTCTACGACGCGGCCAAGGCTCAGGTCAAAAATCAGATTACCAAAGGAAATTGGGTGGTTCGGAATGTCGTCCACGTGGACGATGCGAAACGGACCATTCTGTTTGCCGCCAGTGGACAAACGCCCGGCGAAGATCCGTATTACCTGCATTACTACCAGATTAATTTTGACGGCAAAGGCCTGAAAGCCCTTACGCCCGAAGCAGCCCAGCACGAGGTTACGTTTTCGCCGGATTTCTCCACCTTCGTCGATACGTATTCCCGCATCAATCAGGCTCCGGTCACCGTGCTTCGCAAGACTACCGACGGGTCAATTATCACAACACTGGAAAAAGCTGATCTTACCGAATGGGAAAAAGCGGGCTGGAAGGCTCCCGAACCCTTTGTCGCCAAAGCTCGCGATCAGCAGACGGACATTCACGGCATCATCATCCGACCCACTAATTTCGATCCTTCAAGGAAATACCCGGTTATTGAAATGATCTACGCTGGTCCGCAAAGTGCCTTTGTTCCGAAAGCTTTTTCGACCAATACGGCCATGCACGAGCTGGCGGAACTGGGTTTCGTCGTCGTACAGATCGACGGTATGGGGACTTCCAATCGCTCCAAAGCGTTTCACGATGTCTGCTGGAAAAATCTGAAGGACGCGGGTTTCCCGGATCGAATTCTGTGGATGAAAGCCGCCGCCCAGAAGTATCCGTACCTCGATCTGGATCGGGTGGGCGTGTATGGGACATCCGCCGGGGGGCAAAATGCCGCGGGAGCCGTCCTCTTCCAACCTGATTTTTACAAAGTGGCCGTCGCCTCCTGCGGCTGCCACGACAATCGCATGGATAAGATGTGGTGGAACGAACAGTGGATGGGTTATCCCATTGGTCCGCAATACGCCGAATGCTCCAACGTTACGCACGCCGATCAGCTACGCGGTGAACTACTGCTCATCGTGGGCGAAATGGACGATAATGTCGATCCTTCCTCTACCTACCAGCTAGCCGACGCTCTGATTCGGGCGAATAAAAACTTTGAACTGGTCGTCGTACCTAACATGGGCCATTCAGCGGGTGGTGATTTTGGCGAACGCAAACGCCGGGACTTCTTCGTGCGTCACCTATTGAACGTACAGCCGCCCCGCTGGAACGCGGCCCCGGTAACAGCGGAAGAAACGCCCGGGAAAGCATCCCGATCTGAGCGTTAGTACTGACCCTTAACCGTTCCCGTTTATGCACGTTCGGCGTATCACTTTTCTTCTTCTCATGAGCGTAAGTACCCTTGCTACGGCTCAGGGTCCCACTGACCCGACTCAACTCAGCCAGCATATTATCCAATACGAAGCCGACCTGGGCAGTCTGCGTCGGTTTTATACCATTGCCAATTCACCCGAACGCCGCCAGCGGTTCAGGGAGCTGAATCAGCAGTACCTCTCGCAACTGGATAAGCTCGATTTTAAGGCGTTGACGCCCAACAATCAGGTTGATTTCTTATTGTTTCAACGGGATTTGAAAGAAGACCTGCGGCTGTATACCGTAGCCGATCAGGAATCCGAACGCATCAAAGGCTGGTTTCCTTTTGCTGAACCGATTTACGCCCTGGAGAAAAAGCGTCGGCGGGGACTGGCTCTCAACGCCGAAACACTCGCCCAGGATTTCTGTACCTGGACGGCTCAGGCCGCTCAGGCCGAAGAAAAGCTGGAAAAGATGTCCAGTATGGACCCCGTATTGGCTAGCCGGGCGGAAGAAACGGTGAAAGGACTGGAACAGGCCATTAAAAGTGTATTCGAGTTTTACAACGAGTATGACCCCGCCTTTACCTGGTGGATGGCCAAACCGTACCCGAAACTCATCGAACAATTACAGAGACTCACCCGATCTATTCAACCCCGGGCCCAGCTGGGCGAAAAGGCCAAGGACGGCAGTGGAATTGTAGGTGTGGCCGTCGGACGCGAGGAGCTGATGCGTCAGCTGAAGATGGAATACATTCCCTACACGCCCGAGGAGTTACTCACCATTGCCAATCAGGAATTTGCCTGGTGCGACCGGGAATTGCTGAAAGCCAGTCGTGAAATGGGTTTTGGTAATGACTGGCGGGCGGCTCAGGAAAAAGTCAAAAACAGTTACGTACCCGCCGGAAAGCAACCCGAACTGATCCTGCGACTGTATCAGGAATCCGTGGACTTTCTCAAGCAGCACAACCTGATTACGATTCCACCGCTGGCGGAAGAAACCTGGCGAATGGGGATGATGAGTCCCGAGCGGCAACTGATCAATCCCTTCTTTCTCGGGGGCGAACAGATTCTGATTTCCTATCCAACCTCTGGGATGGAACACGCCGACAAGCTGATGAGTATGCGGGGAAATAACCCGCACTTTTCCCGCTCGACGGTGCACCACGAACTCATTGCCGGGCATCACCTGCAAATGTTCATGAACAACCGGTATCAGACGCACCGCCGTCGCTTTTCGACGCCCTTCTGGATTGAAGGCTGGGCTTTGTACTGGGAAATGGTACTCTGGGATAAAGGATTTCCGCAATCACCGGAAGATAAAATCGGTATGCTGTTCTGGCGAATGCACCGCTGTGCCCGGATTATATTCTCGCTTAATTATCACCTCGGCAAATGGACGCCCCAGCAATGCATTGACTTTCTGGTGGATCGGGTCGGGCATGAGCGGGCCAACGCCGAAGGCGAAGTACGCCGTTCCTTCGTGGGTGGCTACGAGCCGCTGTACCAGCTGGCGTACATGACGGGTGGCCTTCAGTTCATGGCCCTCCGCCGGGAGCTGGTCGATTCCGGAAAAATGACGGATAAGCAGTTTCACGATTCCATCCTTCAGCTCAACGAGTTGCCCGTGGAATTCATCCGGGCCTTGCTGACCCGGCAGCCGCTTCGAAAGGATTTTCAGACCAGTTGGAAGTTTTATTCTTTTGCTAAATAACCCCTGAACAATTACTTCACAATGAACTTGAAAACGATGACCCATCGCGTGTTAGTAGTGAGCACACTTGCTCTTACTACGCCGCTCTGGGCTCAACAGTCTCCCTGGAAAAAACTGGAGGAAAAACCATCAACGCTCCATCTGGAAAGTGGCTACGTAACCTTGCCGGGCCCAGCTCTGGAGCTACGTCTGGTGAAAGCCTCGCAAACGGTGGCGTCGCTGAAACCTAATGCAGAAAAAGGCTTTGATTTTACCCCCGGTGATCGGCTCAAGGTTCGCAGTAGCGACGGTCTGTATCACCTCGGTGACATTAACCTACGACTTCGTACCCCTGGGCAGTCGGACTGGCAGGCCTATTCTTCCGCCCAGAAGCGGGGCGATGTCAAGACCTTGCTTGCTACCAAACCGGCAGCGGCTTCCGCTGATTTGTCGCCTAGTTTTCCCGCCGAATTTCCCCTGGAGGTCAAACGAAGCTGGGAACAGTCAGGTAAAGGCTGGGTGGTACGGTTCACGCTGAAGAACAAAAGTACGCAGCCCGTAGAAATCGGATCACTCGGTTTTCCGCTGATTTTCAACAACATTCTGGAGGGAAATACGCTGGAGCAGGCCCACGACCGCAATGTGTTCTATGATCCGTATATCGGTAAGGAAGCCGGATACTTGCAGGTAACCCGATTGCACGGCAAAGGTCCGGTATTGCTGGTACTGCCCGAGGGGAATACGCCTTTTGAAGCTTACAATCCTTTACTCGATGACCCCACCCCCCGGGGTATTACGTTTGAAGGGTTTCACGAGTGGATGGTTCACAGTAAAGCCCACGCGGAAAAAGACTGGTCGAAAGCTCAGCCCTGGAATCAGCCGACGTCGCTGACGCTGCAACCCGGCGAAAGTAAAAGTTACGGTCTGAAGCTAGTTCTGGCTCCGGCCATTCGCAGTATTGAATCGACTCTGGTAGAGCACAAGCGGCCCGTATCAGTGGGTATTCCCGGTTATGTGGTTCCGCAGGATGTGAACGCCCGACTGTTTTTGAAGTACCCATCCGCCGTAAAATCCATGCAGGTGGAACCCGCCGGAGCCTTGAACTGGGAGGCTGCTTCGGCTACTAAAAACGGCTGGAAAGCGTACCTGATTCGCGGGAAACAATGGGGACGGGCTCGTTTGACGGTGCAGTATCAGGATGGCTTGACGCAAACGATTCATTATAAAGTAGTGAAACCCGAAGCCGAAACGATTGCTGATTTCGGAAATTTCCTGACGACGAAGCAGTGGTTCGAAGTACCGAAAGATACGTTTCATCGCAGTCCTTCCGTGATTAGTTACGACTACGAAACCAAACAGCAGGTGACGCAGGACAGCCGGGCCTGGGTGGCGGGCCTCAGTGATGAAGGCGGGGCCGGAAGCTGGCTCGGAGCGATGATGAAACAACTGGTAGTGCCCAATCAGCAGGAAATTCAGAAACTCGAACGCTTTGTTAACCAGACCCTCTGGGGACATATTCAGCACAACGAAGGTCCGGAAAAGTACGGCGTTCGGAAGAGTCTGTTTTACTACCAGCCCGATTCCATGCCGCCGAATACCTACAGTACGGCGGTGAATTACAAGGGCTGGTCGGCCTGGCCCCGTAAAGAAGCCGAATCGCTGGGTCGTTCTTACAATTATCCGCACGTAGCCGCGGCTCACTGGGTCATGTACCGAATGGCCCGTAATCACCGCGATCTGGTAACGCAGCAGGACTGGAAATTTTACCTGGAAAACGCCTGTCAAACGGCTCTGGGCATGGTGAAGTTGGCTCCGTACTACGCTCAGTTCGGACAGATGGAAGGCACCGTTTTCTTTCTGATTCTGAAAGATCTGAAACGCGAAGGACTTACGGCTCTGGTTTCCGAACTGGAAGCGGCCATGAAGAAACGGGCTGATCTCTGGAAATCGCTGGCGTATCCCTTCGGCAGTGAAATGCCCTGGGATTCCACGGGTCAGGAAGAAGTCTACATCTGGTCGTACTACTTCGGCTACCGCGATAAAGCCGAGGTAACGCTAAACGCCATTCTGGGTTACATGCCCACGATACCGCACTGGGCGTATAACGGCAACGCCCGTCGGTACTGGGACTTTCTGTACGGTGGAAAAATCTCTCGGGTTGAACGGCAAATTCACCACTATGGCTCGGGTCTCAACGCCATTCCGGTGCTAACGGCCTACCGCGATCAGCCGGACGATTTCTATCTGCTTCGCGTGGGCTACGGTGGCCTGATGGGAGCGATTGCCAACATTACGGAAGACGGATTCGGACCCGCCGCTTTTCACTCGTTCCCGTCTACGCTAGAGAATGACGCTCTTTCGGGCGATTACGGCTGCGGATTCTTTGGATACGCGGTGAATACGACCGCTTTCCTGACGCAACATCCAGAGTTTGGCTGGCTGGGTTTTGGCGGAAACGTGACTAAAAGCAATAGGGACGTGACGCTGACGCCAACTACGGCGGCTCGGACCAGCGTATTTCTGGCTAGTGTAGGGCTGGATATCAGTTTGGATGCCGGAAAGATTGAACAAGTAAGGCTTAACCCGCAAACAAAAACCGTTACGCTTACCCTTGAACCCGCTACGGCCACCACGCCAACGGCATATCTTCGATTAAAAACGGGTAAGCAGTCCTATCATCCGAAAACGGCGTTTGCTCAGGAACGGGAAGCCTACGTAATTCCCCTGACCAATCAAACGCAGACGATTACGTTGGTATCGTCAGCGAAGAAATAAGCGACCTGCATTCAGCTACGTTTGAAAACCCTGGCCCCTGTGTGGCCGGGGTTTTCTTTACAAAATCAGCTTTTTATGAGAATAAAGTTGTGTAGTTACTTAACTACGCTTTTTTTTGTAGTCAAATGACTACGCAATGAATTTAAGACGAGATGTATTCCAGGCAATTGCTGATCCCACGCGAAGAGCGATCCTCTTACTGGTGGCCGCTCAAGCTCTGCCGGCGGGAGCCATTGCTGCCAATTTTGATACGGCCCGCCCGACGGTTTCCAAACACTTACAGATACTGACGGAATGCGAGTTACTCAAAGCCGAACCCAACGGCCGGGAGATATACTACCAACTGAATCCGCAGAAGATGAAGGAGATCGCTGATTTTATCGAGCCTTTCCGTCAACTATGGGAGGAGCGGTTCAACACGTTAGAAGCCCTTATGAAAGACTATTCCTCAAAAACCAAGGAGTCATGACGCAGAAAACGAAAATTCAGGCCGAAGCTGGTAAGCAGGAGTTGGTGATTACCCGGGAATTTGACTTACCCGTAGCCTTGTTATTTAAAGCCCACGTAGTGCCCGAACTTGTGGAGCAATGGATGGGCACCAAGGTATTGAAGCTGGAAAGTAAACCCCACGGTAGCTGGCAGTTTGAAACGACAAATCCCCAGGGGCAGGTCGTATTTCGGGCCAATGGCGTCATTCATGAATGTATGCCAGATCAAAAAATTACCCGAACATTTCAAATGGAAGATTCTCCCTTTGACGTACAACTGGAATTTCTGGAATTTGAAGCTTTATCTGATACCACGAGTAGACTTACCATGCATCAGGTATTTCGTTCGGTTGCCCTGCGGGATCAGCTCCTGCAATTGCCTTTTGCCAAGGGCTTAAACTGGGCTCATGATCGGTTGCAGGAAGTGGTGAGCCAACTGATTGAGCACTAAGTAGAACAGGCGAACGCCTGCGTATCTGTGAAAAATTAACCTTACAACGGTGATGAATAACTCCTATAAATCTTTGTCTGCTGAAGAGCAGGAAGCCTTATTAAATATGATGAAGGCCCGTTTTGCGAAAAACCAGCAACGTCACCCAGGCCTTGAATGGTCCACCGTACAAGCCCGATTGGAAGCCCACCCCGAAAAACTCTGGTCGCTTCAGTTGATGGAAGAAACGGGTGGAGAACCTGACGTACTAGCTCAGGATGCGAAGACGGGAGAAATCCTTTTTTACGATTGTTCCCCGGAAAGTCCCAAAGGCCGTCGCAGTTTATGTTACGATCGGAAAGCACTGGATGCGAGGAAAGAATATAAACCCCAGGATAGTGCTCTCGATCTGGCGGCGGCTATGGGGATTGAATTACTGACGGAAGAAGACTATCGGGAGCTGCAAAAACGCGGAACGTTCGATCAGAAAACATCCAGCTGGATTAAGACCCCCGCCGAAATCCGGGATCTCGGCGGGGCCCTGTTTGCGGATCGCCGCTACGGGCAGGTCTTTGTGTATCATAACGGAGCTGAATCGTACTACGCCGCCAGGGGCTTTCGGGGTTCACTACGCGTGTAAGCCTTCGTAAGGAGGCAAAGGGTAGGGGTGCCGTTTGATTGCCTCCTGGTGCCTTTAAAAAAGCTGGAAAGAATCCAGATCAGTCCCAGGAAAAATGCGAGACTCAACAACATGATTAGTATTTCCGGTCCGCCAATGCTAAATAAGAACATAGGATAGAGTTGTTTAGTGAGACGGTAAAATACGTAGTTATTTGTTGAGAGTCAGAACTTTGTGACTAACGGTTTCCCCGCAAAATAAAACACGCATTGCGTGTTCCTATTCCTTTAACATTCGAATGCCATACACCGGCCCCGCCTGATTCCCTTTTTTAGCCTGGAAGGTGAGGACTACGGACGTTTTGCCGGTAGTCATTTCAGCGGGTAATGCGTAGGAAATATCATAGAAACGGCTCTCTTTGTATTGGTTGAGATCCTCGCTACTGAGCTTTTTACCATCCACCAGAATATCAAACTGGCGGCCCCGGTTATCCATGCCCCAATAGGTGGCAATCAGCGTATTTTTCGCGTTGGGAGCTACTTTCATGGTGAATTGAAAGCTACCCCCCTCATTGGCTACCCGGAATTTCCGCGTATGCGATTCGCCCGTTTCCAGCTTATCGCCCGAAAAGTCGTGATCGCGTTCGGGCTGCATTTCACCCACCCGCAGGTTGTCTACCGTGCGAAGCTCCAGTTCACGAGCCTGGCGGCGTTGCTCTTCGTAGCGTTTTTGCTGCTGCTTCCAGGTCTGGCTGTTGAATACATCCCAGTACACGCTGTAATGATCATCCTGTAGGGCGTAAAATGGCTGTAAGGTCACCGTACCTTCTTTTCCCAGGGCCGTCGTCTGAAATTCCAGGGGCCGACCCGTGGCCTTGATCCAGTGGTTGGGATTGGGGTCATTGCTGACAAAAACGGGTACGCCCTGAGCGGGATCAATTTCCTTGGGGCCCAGATTGCCCGCCAGAATCAGCGGGCCGTAGAAATACGCCTTCCGATCCGGATTATCGGGCATGGCTACCGAATATAGTTGCGTGGGTAGTTTGAGTTCGAGTACATCGCCCGTTTTCCAGGTTCGGTCAATCACTAGATATCCCGCTTCTTCGTTAACCTGTGAAAGCGGTTTGCCATTTAATAGTACCACAGCTTCCGTAGCCCAATGGGGTTTACGGATACGTACGGGTAAGGAAACGGCTTTACGAGTAGTAAAGCTCAGCGATAGGGTAGAGTCGGCGGGGAGGGTAGTTTGTAAAGTGACACCCAGCCCTTTTTCAACCCAATTGAGTTTGGAGGGGATGAATAGATTGACGTACAAACTGCCGTCATTTCCCTGAAAATAAATGCTTTCGTTGTACTTCGTATGGTTTTCCATGCCCGAACCCACGCAACAGGTGAAATCTTCGTACCGACTGCTAAACGGCTTCCGGGCACCCATTCGCAGGGGAACGAAGTAACACATCATACCCGTGGTATGGTTTTGCGAGGCCAGAATGTGGTTGTACAGGCCGCGTTC
This sequence comes from Siphonobacter sp., assembly GCF_048595215.1. Taxonomy (NCBI): domain Bacteria; kingdom Pseudomonadati; phylum Bacteroidota; class Cytophagia; order Cytophagales; family Cytophagaceae; genus Siphonobacter; species Siphonobacter sp. Next base: position 16,508 of record NZ_JBMDWJ010000165.1, on the reverse strand, counting down.
ATAGTAGTCCATGAACGTCGCCGAAGGTTGCAGGGCGAACAAATGCCGGGTGAGTTTCAGCATGTTGTAGGTGTTGCAGGTCTCCATCGTATTCTCCGTCAGCTTGTCGTTGAGCTGATCGGGGGTGCTCAGGTACTCGTAGTTACTGTTGCCACCGGTCGCGTAGGAGTGATGGTTGACTACGGTATTCCAGAAAAAGGAAGCACTTTCCAGGTCTTCTTTCTTTCCGGTTAGCTGATAGCGACGAACCGTACCAATCAGCTTGGGAATTTGGGTATTGGAATGCTTGCCGGGGAGAATGTCTTTGTGATGGGCCAGCGAATCCAGAATCCAGCGGTCGTGAAATTTGTAGGAGAGATCCAGAAACTTCTTGTTCTTCGTCAGAGCGTAGGTATTCACCAGTACATCGTTCATGCCGCCGTATTCACATAACAGCATTTTCTGAATCTGCTCGTCGTTGAGGTTTTTCAGCGTTTGATCAACCCAATTCGCCATCCCGACATTGATAGTGAGTGCTTTCGCATTGTCGCAATACAGGTACGCATCTAGCAAACCCGCCATGACTTTATGCACGGTGTACCAGGGTGACCAGGCACCGTTGAGGTCAAAACCCCGGGAGCGAATGTCGCCGCGAGCGACTTCCGCAAAAACCGTATCTTCTTTGGGGATGGCTCCGATGTACCCCGTTTTACGGGCTTTCTGGCATTCCGCCAGTTCATCCACGATGTAATTCACCCGATTGAGGTATTCCGAGTCTTTACTGCTGGCGTAATGCATGGCACAGGCCGACAGGTAATGGCCCAGCGTATGTCCCGCCAGTCCGGAAGATTCCCAGCCGCCGTACTTTTCGGCTTTGGGTTTGAGGCCCGAATGGCTCCGAAAGTCCGCTAACAGCCGGTCTGCTTCCAGGTCTTTCAGGAAAGCGACATCGGCCTGCATGGCCTGGCGGAAAGGGCTATCGAGTAGTTGTACCTGACTCAACGGGAAACCGTATGCCCGGATCGGTACGACGGGCTGAACTTTTATCTTAGCATTCGTTCGCTCAGGCATGATGGACTGTCCAAAGACAGGCAACGTGACATTACCCAAAAGAATGACTGCGGTAAATAGGAATCTTTTCATGAATCAGTACGCATTATAAATGACTGGCAAATCCGTATTCGACCGGAGAACCTTTGCAAATTTGCTCGAAAGGCCATGGAATCTTAGGCTTGCGTTTCGCGAATACTGATACAATTCTAACCTTTCAGATGTTGAGGAGGGGATGCGTGCTGGTAAACTGATACTAGTTATGAGTTAACTAGGAAAGGACTTGACGACTTTTAAGGATTGATCTGTAAGATGTGTTTCAAAACATCCAGTACTCACTAAGGCCTTCGATAGCAAAAGTCGATTAGCTTCCGCCAATCGGTATAAGAAGTGAGATCACCATTGGATAAAATAATTAAACCCTTTTTTGAGAAGGGGTCATACAGCATATACGTGGATACACCGGGTTCATGGCCATTGTGACTGTACATCGGCGTTTCGGTATTGAATATATACATAAACCAGGTGTGAAAACCCAGACTCATATCTTTCGGGGTAAGTGTTTGCACGGCTCCGCTGTCAATAATGGTTTTCCCCTGAAAAGTACCATCACTAGTCCAGCCGATCAGAAATGTAGCGAGATCGTCCAGACTACAACGTAATTGGCCAGCTGGATAATCGGGAAACGTACGTTGCGGTTGCGGTTGATAGGCTTGCAAGGAGTCAGAGAATACATAGGGCGTTGCCAGCGTACTAGAATCCAACTGGTTAGGAAACCAGGCGGTTTGGTTCATGCCCAGCGGTGCGAACAAGTTTTTTTGACAGTAGGCATCAAAGGGCATCTTTGAGATTTTTTCTACTAAGTAGCCCAGGATAGCATACCCCATGTTTGAATAATCAAACGTACTGCCCGGAGTTGCCGGAATGAAGTTCTTTTCGGGTCGATAGTTAGTACCCCGGGGAGTCAGATAGTTTCGTAAAAAAGGTTCTAAGTCAAGCGGCGGGCCCTGATACGCTGTCTCCCAAAAGGGCAGCAGGTAATCCAGATCATCATGAATAGAGGAGCGATGGCGTAGTAAATGGCGGAAAGTGATGGGTTGATTAGGCCGATGAGGGTTTTTCACTGAAAACGGTAAAAAGCGGTTAATGGCATCATCCAGTGAAAAATAACCCCGTCCGCTGAGCTGCATGAGGGCTGCTGCCGTGATGGGTTTGCTTAGGGAAGCAATATGAAAAACGGTTTGAGCAGAAACCGGAATCCGCTGCTCCAGATTCTGATAGCCGTAGTAACCGGACCAGGCGACTTTACCCGCTTCCACCTTCGCAACGGCCAGACCCGGTAGTTGCAACCGCTTCATCTGTACGAGCATTTCTCGATCAAAATCCGATTCCTGAGCCCACGCGTTGATGCTTGTTAGGATAGCCAGAATAAAAATAAAGAGTCGCATGCAGAAGGTATGTTAACGCGTAAAGGCAGTAAGATCTAAACTGGATAAAGATACGAGTAGTAGATCTATAAGTTTAAAAGAGATGGAGTATTGGAATTTTTAGGATACTATACTTTGTTGTATAATTCAACTTATGTTAAATAGTAAGAACGTTAATCCGTAACTCTTAATTACCGATTTGACCCTATCCCACCCTTGCTTAGATTACAACAAGGAAATCTAAGCCTATCAAATAAAGTGAGAAGTGTAGTATTAATTCATTTTGCCTCGGCAAGTTCTGCAATGGATACTGGCACCTCTGGTTCGCCCTTGAAAAATGCTCCTTTTTTACCCTGGCTTAGGGCCCAGCGATGAATCCAGGAAATACCGGCTCCGCCAACGTAGCTATCCGTCATTTGGTACGCAGAATCCTGTTAAGCATCCGGAAGGGAAATAAACTGGTAACCCCGCTCACGTAGTCTCGCCAACAAAACGCTTAAATAACGAGCATTGATCGGATTGGCATGGATGCCCAGAATATGGGCCATGGGTCGGTTTAGTAAAGCCTGGGTTTGTGATTCATAGTAGTCCACTACGTCTAGCATATAGTGCACGTACTGCTGCCCAATCGAATCAGCTAAACCCGCTTTTTCGTAGGCTTTCGAAAATAGGTAATCCCCATTATCAATGGTTACGGGGGCTTCCTGATAATGTAAGTGAGCCAGATAGGAAACTAGCGAATCGCGTTTAGCCAGCGTATTACCGCGTTGCAAATACGGATGACGGAAGTACCGCAAGGGTTGATTTTGGCGAGTTAACCAGGGTCGTAACAAGGCGTCGGTTTCCCAGACATCCCGTTGATAAGCCTGTGCTGAAATCGCATTAAGGCCCCGATGAGCAAAGGTATGATTACCCAATTCCATTCCCGCCCCCAACCACCGTTGTAAAAGAGCTTGTTTTTCCGGATCAATCTGTTGATTGCTTACTAACTGATTGCCAATAACAAACCCTACGGCGGGAACGCGGTAGGCTTGCAGCGTTGCCAGCAATTGCTGCGTGAGTAACTCCTGATCTGCCGCCGTAAGTGGATGATAAGCCACGCCCGGCAAATCATCGATTGTGATACAGATCTTCTTCTGGGCCAGTACCGGTTGCAGGAACAGCGTTGAAAAGATAGCAAACCAGCAAGAGTTCATACGAGTCAATTTTTCCTCCAAACAAATAGATTAGACAGGTGCTAAATACGCCCATGAAATAATATTAGGGAAAGTTTCTGGTACAATTCAACCAAGAATCATGGAATTCAGCAGAAATTCCAGACCGTTGAAGCGGATAGGACTGGGTAAAGGAAAACGGTTGTTCTAGGTTGCGTTCAAAACAACCGTTTTCCTTTACCCAATCCTTATGATTTTTTCATTTAAACAGTTTTTGATACTCGGATTTATTTTCAGTACCACAACGCGAGGGGCCAGTTCGCCACCCACGGGCAAATGGAGTTACGGCCGCTTTTCTCCAACCAGCTTTTGGGGAACCGACGGCAGTTACAAGGGAGCCGCCAATGAGCAGGCGATGGCTTTGCATCTACAGGCTAATGGTACGTTCGAAATTCGGCAACCTATTACCATTGCTGTACTAGTTCCTACACGTATTAGAAAGGTAATATGCAGCTGGGCGATCAGACCTTCATCCTTACGCCGCAACAAGGAACCTACCGGGGTGCGTACAGTTGTTATTCCGGCAAAAATTTCAAAAGGCCAGCCAATGCTACAGAGATTGCCGCCGTTCAAAAGCAATGCCGTTATGCTTGGGAAAAGAGCCAGAAGGTCGCACAGCTCTGCGTATTTTCTTTGGAGTAGAGGATCAACAGGGCGTACTCTTCACGCAAGCCATTCGGTGAGATAATCATGCAGCCTTTTAATGGAATAGGATTTAAAAGGTTGAATGATTTGAGTATATAGATATGGTATAATAAATAGAGAAAGAATTATATGAGCATAAAATTTTACACGATTATTATAACGTAATAGAAACGTTATAATATCTTATTTTATGATTTTGCCATTCGTAGACTTATCCTTAATTATACTATATACTTTACCTACATTCATCCTAGTTTTCTCTATCTTACTGTATTAAAAACTTTTGATTCCGTTTTACGTTAATATCCTGCATTAAATCTTTTAATGCTGAAAATTCTACACAAAACGTAGTTGCCTTCGCTTGCCTTAAAACGTATGTTCATTAATCGAAATATTGGATGGAAAGTTATCTTCCATTATACCTGGAAAGGACTGACCTATTATACGTTGCTTTCCGTTGCCGTCTATCTATTACACGATTATTACAATCTTTTTCACTTACACCTGCCCTTCACCACGATCACCGCCATTAGTACGGCTCTATCTATTTTTCTGGGCTTCAAGAATAATAATGCGTATGATCGTTGGTGGGAAGCTCGGCAGGTCTGGGGCTTGTTAGTTAACTATAGTCGGGCCTGGGCCCGGGAAGTACTGATCATGATTATTCCCGAGGATGCCGAGCAAGCCGCTGAAGTTCGTGAACTGCAACATCGGATGGTCTACCGGCACATGGCTTTCGTTCATGCACTACGCGTATTCTTACGCCGACCTCAACCTTACAATAAAACCGACCTGGAGGAAATGTATGAAGACCGTAATGAATACTCCGATACGGAATCATTTCTGTCTGCGTCGGAGTATAAGGTATTCTGCAAAAAAAATAACCCGCCTAATTACCTGCTCAACTTGCAGGGCGAAGATCTGAAACGAGCTTACCAAAGAGGCTGGCTCTCGGACTACAGATTTACCAAAGTGGAAGAAATTCTGGTTGAATTCAATAACATTCAGGGTCGTTGCGAACGGATTAAGAATACTCCCTTTCCCCGGCAGTACAGTTTTTCCTCCCGCGTCTTCGTATTTATCCACGCCTCTCTCCTACCCTTTGTCTTCGTGGAGGAAATCGGCTGGGCCAGTATGCCTGTCTCCGTTATTATTTCCTTTGTCTTTTTGACGCTGGATCTGCTGGGCGAACGCATTGAGGATCCGTTTGAAAACCGGATGGAAGGCATTCCGATGACGGCCATGAGTTTAACCATCGAAACTAACCTGAAAGAACATTGGGGAGACAAAGACCTGCCCAAACCGCAACCAGCCGTAAAAGGAATCGTACTATAAGGAAGAATAGGGCCCCAAAGCAGGGCGGGAAAGAAAAATAATTAACGTTGCCATGGCGTTATGACAATTTTAGTACCTTTAGGGCTCACTGACCATTACGCCTATGCCCCGTTTAAGCAAGGAAGGATTCAAGCATAACGCGAAAATCTTCGAAAAAACCTGCCAGTGGTGCGGTACGCCCTTTTTCGCCTCCCGCTCAACGGCTAAGTTCTGTTCATCTACCTGCCGGGCGTATTCACACCAGGCGGATACACTTGATACCGCTGCTCCTTGGCAGGAAACCGAGCGTACCGTCGACGCCCTGCTACACCAGATTGCCTTTTTAAAATCGCAGATTGAATCGCTTTCGCGGGATAACCTACAATTACGGCAGGCTTTGGAGAAACAAAATCAGCCTCAGCCTGAAGCATAGCTAGCTTATTTTCTCAGTTACCAGAAGTTTGCTATACGAGGGGTAATCCTTCGGCTCGTTGATCAGGCGGCTAGGCTTTACCTAGCCGCCTGATCCATTTCTAGTGGGTTAGCTACCCAGGTTTCGGTCCAGTTCAATGGCTGCCGTAATCAGAGCGAGGTGCGTCAGAGCCTGCGGATAATTTCCCAGCTGCTCGCCCCGTTTACTGAGCTGTTCCGAAAACAGGCCGAGGGTATTGGCATAGCCGAGAATTTTCTCAAAGAAATTACTAGCTCGCTCAATCTGTCCCCCTTTGGTTAAACATTCTACAAACCAGAATGAACACATCGTAAACGTCCCTTCTTCTCCATCCAGTCCGTCAATCTGCGTTTCTTCGTTGCGGTACCGGTAAATGAGTACATCCAGTTTGAGTTCGCGTTCGATGGCCAGCATGGTTTTCTGCCAGTGGGGTTCATTGGGCGTGATGAACTGAACCAGGGGCATCAACAGTACGGAGGCATCCAGGGCATGTCCGCCGCGAACCTGTACGAAAGCTTCTTTTTCCTCACACCAGAATTCCTTGAAAATGAAGTCGTAGATTTCATCGCGTACCCGGTACCACTGCTCCCGTGGGTAGGGGAACGAGCGTTCATCCCCAATGCGAATGGCCCGATCCAGGGCTACCCAGCACATCATGAATGAATGCAGGAACTGTTTTTCTTCCCCCCTAATTTCCCACATCCCGTGATCGGGGAGTCGCCAGTGCCCGCAGACAAATTCGACTTCTTTGCTCAGTTTTTTCCAGAACTCGTACGTAATATGGCCGCCGTATTTGTTGAACAGGTAGATGGTATCAATCAGCTCCCCGTAAATGTCCATTTGTCGCTGCGTAACCGCTCCATTTCCAATCAAAACGGGTTTGGAATCTTTATGACCCGAAAAATGACTGAGTTCCTCTTCCTCCGGCGGCGTTTGTCCGTCAATGGTGTACATCAGTTTCAGGGATTCGTTGAGGCAGTGGTGCTCCACCCAATCCATAAACCGCCGGGCTTCATCCAGGAACCCCAGTTTCAGAAACGCAAACATGGTAAAAGCCGAATCCCGTATCCAGGCGTAGCGATAATCCCAGTTGCGTTCCCCGCCCAAGCTCTCCGGCAAGCCGAAGGTAGGAGCCGCGACTACCGAGCCGTGTTCATGCGAGGACATGAGTTTCAGCGTAATGGCGGAGCGAATCACAATTTCCCGCCAACGCCCCTTATAAGTAGACTGACGGGTCCAGGTTTTCCAGAACGCATGGGTGGCGTCGTAGTAGGTTTTACATAAGTCAGCGATACTGGATTCGGGCGTTTTATTTTCCTCACAAAGCTTGCTCTCCTCGCAGAGGATAAAGCATAATGTTTTGCCTTCCTCCAGTTGAAATCGCGATACGACGTCTGATTCGGATAGCTCCAGCGGAATTTCGCTGTACAACTGTAACTCCTGATCGTCCGCATCCGTAAACCGGATTCCCATTTCGTTCGTCTGAGCTTCGTGGCTGATTCGACCGTACGAAAAACGGGGCTTACACTGGATTTCAAACTCGATGTTTCCGCGTACGGCCATTAGCTTACGAATAACCGTCATCCGGGAACCCTCTTCGTGCACGGGCATGAAGTCCGTCAGTTCGGCAATGCCGTAATCGGAGAAGAAGCGGGTCACCAGTATAGCCGTATCCGTTAGGTAAAGCTGCTTGTAGGTTAAATCCGAAAACGTGGGCCGGATGGAAAAGTAACCGCCCTTTTCCGGGTCGAGTAGTTGGGCAAATACCGTGGGTGAATCAAACCGGGGCAGGCATAGAAAATCAATGGTTCCGTTGCAGGAGACCAGAGCCGCCGTATTCATGTTTCCGATTAAGCCGTGTTGATCGATGGGTGTCTGATTCATACGAATAGCGACGAACGCGTGGGTTCGTTCCGAGGGGATTGGCAGATGATAAGTGTCAACGGATGGCGGGCGGGTTTTGTTTTTGGGTCGGCTGGAAGCAGGCTTTGCTGATTTTCCGCTATTTTCGTCGGAAACGCTAACCTCTATACATGTTAAAACGATTCATTCCTCTGATCCTGCTTCTCTTGGGAAGTATGGCCTACGGTCAATCCCATACGGACTGGCCCCGGTCGATGCCCTGGTGGAAAGCCAATAATCTCCGCGTGATCCAGTTCAACATGCCCGCGTACGAAGCCGCTACGATGCAGCCAGATTCCATCGTGGAGGATCTGCAGCGAAGCTCGGCCAATACGCTGTTGATCAATATTGGCGGTATCATGGCTTTTTATCCCACGAAGCTAGATTTTCACTACCAGAATCCTTACCTCCGCTCGCCCACGCTGATGGATGATTTGATTCAAAAGTGCCATCAGCAGGGCATCCGGGTGATGGTACGCTTTGATTTCAGCCGGGTGCACGAAAGCATTTTCAAAGCTCATCCCGACTGGTGTTACCTATCTCCCAAGGGCGAACGGGTGTACAATACGGATATGGTAATGGTTTCGATCAACGCTCCCTACGTACAGACCAAGGCCTTTGAAATCATTGCCGAAGTCATGGATCGTTTTCCCATCGACGGTATTTTCCTGAATATGCCGGGGTATCAGGTCAATAATCCTTACGAGGGCGTATACCACGGCATTGATCAGAATGAACACGACCAGAAGCGATTTGCTGCTTACAGCCAGGGACTCCGTTTGCCAGTGAAAGAAAACAAAGGGGATTCCGTATATAAGGTCTACGAAGCCTTTAAAAAATATACCGTCGATGACTGGACCAAACGCCTGCACGAACTGATTAAGTCCAAAAATCCGCAGGTGGCCCTTTGTACATACATGGACGAGTACGTGGACATCATCCGCCACGAATCCCAAAGCTCGACTACGCTTCCCTACTGGCCCTATACGGCATCGGATAATGTCAATAATGCCGTTCACTCGTATCCGGATCACATCATCAGTAACGCCAGCATTCAGCAGATTTCCTTTCAGTCGCGGTACAATGCCGTGGAACCGGAAGAGGTTAAAATCCGCCTCTACGAAAATATTGCCAACGGTTCAGGCCTGGACATCAGCATGATGGGTGACATGCGGGGCTACGAAGACGAACGAAATTTTAAGGTCATCCGTCAGGTCTACGCCCATCATAAAGCCTACGAAAAGTATTTTGGCCGCTACCGTTCCGTAGCCCGCATTGCTTTGATTGCTCCGGGTTCCTGGCCCAGCGGTTTACCCATGCAGGAGTACCGGGGCCTTCAACTCATGCTCAAGGAAGCTCACCTGCCTTTCGACATTATTGAAGATTCGCAGCTTGCCCGCCGGGTCCAGGACCTGAAAAACTACCGGGTGTTGCTGCTTCCCGACCTCACCTACCTGAGCCTGGCTTCGGTGGAGGCGTTAAAACAGATCAGTCAGCAAGGGACCAGCCTGCTGGCGACAAACCGTACCCTTTCTGATAACCCGGTTGCCTTAGCCGAATTATTCGGGGCGAAAGTGGTGCAGGGCGAGCACGACGGGAGCGGTTTCTATTTAACTCCCGAGCGGCAGGCACCGGTTAAACGCTTTCCGGAACAGAAAATGCTCTTCTGGAAGTTCAACCTGGGTCTGTACGATTTTTCAACGGCTGACACCACCTACTGACCCATTTGGGCGAAGGGACGGCCCGGTCCGCCCGAAATCATTGGCGGTCATGACCCCACGGGTTACTACGCCATGGGGTTGAAAACCTACGGCAAAAGCACCAATGCCCTATTACCCATTAACCTCGGTCGCCTGTATTATCAGCACGGGTATCAGCAACACAAAAATCTCCTGCTCGACGTGCTGGACCGGCTCTATCCGTCGGCGGGCCGTCTCGTCCAGACCAATGCTCCCGACCGGGTGGAAGTTATTGTACAGGAATTTACCGAAAACACGCCTCAGAAAATGCAGCAATCATCCAGTGATGGCTGGATTGTACACCTGATCAATCTGACCGGTTTTAGCGGTAACACGTATTTTTCTCCCGTACCCCTACCACAACTACGTTTCCAGATTGCTTGTCCTTTCAAACCCAGCCGAATTCACGTACTGGGTCAGCAAGGCTCGCTTCCTTTTTCCTATCAAAAAGGTACGGTAACATTTACCCTGCCCTCGCTGGCTTCGTTTGCGGGTATTGTATTGGCTCGGTAAATGGTTGAGTGAAGTATCAAGTTTGATTTAGAGTATCAGGTTTGATTTTATGCATCGGAGGCTTCTTTCACTGGTCTTTACCTTTAGAAAAGGGTACGAACACAAGGCCCCCGGAAATCGAAATTTCCGGGGGCCTTGTGTTTGATAGTAAACCTTAGTAGCTCATTTCTACAATGGCTCGTACATCCTGAGGCGTTAGCGATTTGTGTTCGCCTAGTCCCAGCCAGCCCCGTTCCGTGAAACGTTCCGCAATGCGTTCCGCCGTACCTTCGTAGTTTTCGGTGTACTGCGAGAGTTTGGTTTTGATGTCGAGGGAGTGGAAAAATTCTTCCGTGCGACCAATGGCCCGGATGGCCACTTCTTCTGGAGGTCCCGTCAAACCCCATACGCGTTGGCCGTACTGAGTCAGTTTTTCGCGTTTGGTGCGGAAGTTATACCGATAATGACTCGGAGCGATGATAGCCAACGTTCGGGCGTGATCAATGTTATAGAGAGCTGTGAGTTCATGACCCATGGCGTGTACGGCCCAGTCGGTCGGTACCCCTTTCTGAATCAATCCATTAAGGGCCATCGTACAGCAGTACATAAAATCACCAGCGGCATCGGTATCAGCCGGGTTTTGCATAATCACGGGAGCGATTTCAATCAGGGTTTGCATAATGCTTTCCGCAAAACGATCCTGTAAGCGAGCCCCGACCGGATAGGTCATGTATTGTTCCAGCACGTGCGTAAAGGCGTCGGTAATCCCATTGGCCAGTTGTCGCTGCGGTACGGAGCGAACCACTTGAGGATCCAGAATGGAGAACGCTGGAAACAAACCCGCCCCCCCCATCGATCGTTTTTCCTGCGTTTCGGCCCGGGTGATAACCGCTCCGGAGTTCATTTCCGAACCCGTAGCCGGCAGGGTGAGTACCGTACCAAAGGGCATGCCGTGTTCCGTACGAATCGACTGGCTTAAAATATCCCAGGGCTCACCACCCGTATAGTAGGCAGCGGAAGCCAGAAATTTGGTACCATCGATAACCGAACCACCGCCCACGGCCAGTAAATACGTAATGGACTGTTCTTTAATAACCGACAGGGCTTTCAGCAGTACTTCGTATTCGGGGTTGGCCGGAATCCCGCCAAATTCAACGACATCGTAATTAGCAAGGGCCGCTTTAACCTGATCATAAATCCCGTTGGTTTTAATACTCCCGCCGCCGTATAGCAGCAGTACGCGGGCACCGGCGGGTATTTCCTGGGCTAACTGGGCAATTTTTCCCGTTCCAAAAATAAGCTTGGTTGGGTTTTTAAACTCAAAATTTAACATGGCTTTACCGGTTGATTGGGGTATTCACTGGCCGGGTAACGGTGGCCCGCAAACGATTAGTTCCAAAAGCCTGCGACCTAACCAAAGCGGAGCGATCCTAAGGACCGCTCCGCCGGGTGTTCAAAGATTGAAGGTTGACTGGTACGTGTGTGGGTTAAAACAAGCAGCTCTACTGGTTTATCACCGGGAAACAGGAAAGGTTATCACCCGTACGGAAATAATTTTTACTTTTTTTAAAAGCCGCTTTTTTAAGAATGAACCGTCTTGATAGTCAACCCCCATTTTCGGGGCCGTTTTACCTCATCCCTCTAAATTTAGGGGTTGTGTTTTAGGCTATTTTCGGCAGTAATCCGTGGGGTTCTTTCAACTTCTTTCTTCTCATTCCGGGGAAAAGCTCTACTGCCCTGGTAGGCATTCTTTTTTTTGGGCTTGTTCACTACGTTTGACTCCACATTCTCATGAAAAAGAGTGATATCCAGCTCGACGACTGGAACCGAATTCTGTGGGGCATGGCTCCGCCCATATTTTTTCTGGAAGTACTCTTTCGGACCCTGATTATCTATTTGTTCTTGTTGGTGATGATGCGGTTGTTGGGCAAACGCATGAATGGACAACTCTCCATTACCGAAATGGGCGTCATGCTTACCACGGGGGCCATCCTTTCCCCGTCCATGCAGGCTCCGGACCGGGGCATTGGGCTAGGTATATTTGCCATGATTTGTGCCCTCTTGTATCAGCGATATACCACCTTGTGGGGTTTTAAAAATAAAACGGTAGAGATGATCATGCAGGGCACTACTACCGTTCTGGTTAGAGATGGGGTTTTGGACGTAAGCGAGCTGATGGGAAACCGCATTTCGCATCAGCAGCTCTTTAGCGTTTTGCGAACCGAAAAGTATTACAACCTCGGGCAAGTAAAGCGGGTGTATCTGGAAGCCAGTGGCCTATTTAGTATTTATCCCGAAAAAGAACCCCGACCCGGTTTATCTACGCTGCCGCCGAACGTTAGTGATACGTCCATTCATGCGATTCAGCGGGAAGTAACCGAATTAGCCGTTTGCTGCAATTGCGGAAAAACCGCCGAAAAAAAGACTCACCCCGGCCCGTGTCCGCACTGTCAGGCCGAAGACTGGGGTACAGCTATTCTCTAATTCTTTCTTCCTGCATCGTATGAATCCTGATGATATTAAAATTGACGACTGGCTCCGGATCTTTTACGGTGAATTGCCGGCTAGTTACTTCATAGAAGTTATCATTCGGATGACTTTTGTGTACCTGCTGCTCATGGTTTGTATCCGAATCATGGGGCGGCGGATGGCCTCCCAGCTTAACCGCAATGAAATGGCGGCTCTGACTTCGCTGGCCGCTGCCATCGGTATGCCCGTACTTTCGCCCGACCGGGGATTACTGCCCGCCATCGCCATTGCCATTATTATTGTGGCGGGGCAACGCTGGATTTCTCGTATCGCTTCCCGAAATGAAAAATTTGAGGCGATTACACAGGATGATATGGAAATTCTGGTGAAAGATGGGGTGCTTGAACTCAAAGCCATGCAGCATTCCCGCATTACCCGCGAACGCCTTTTTGCCGAACTCCGGGCTGCCAGTATTTTGCATCTGGGTCAGGTTCGACGCCTGTACATCGAAGCCAACGGTAAATTCACGCTTATTGAAAACGAAAATCCGAAGCCGGGTCTGTCCGTAATTCCTAATGAGGATCAGGAACTTATTGAAGAGCAACCCAAGGCCGATGACCGACTCGTTTGCAAGAATTGTGGAAACACCATGTTTCAACCCCTGAAACCCGAGAATGAGTGTAATCATTGTAAAGACGTGAACTGGATACCTCCCATTAAGCCGGAAGCATAGTTTTTTTACCGCTTTTTTCTTCAACCAATCCCTAATTTATGAACGAAGCCAATCCCCTTTGGTGGCAATCAGGTATTGTGTACCAGATTTACCCCCGTTCCTTTCAAGATAGTAATGCTGACGGTGTTGGCGATTTACGGGGCGTTATCAAACGCCTTGATTATTTAAAGTGGCTAGGGATCAAAGCTGTATGGCTTTCTCCCATTTACCCTTCCCCCATGGACGACTTTGGGTATGACATTGCTGATTATAAAGGCATTCATCCCTTATTCGGTAACATAGAGGATTTTGATGCTCTACTCGAAGAAGTACACGCCCGGGATATGAAACTCTTGCTGGATCTGGTTCCCAACCATAGCTCCGATCAGCACCCCTGGTTTAAGGAATCCCGTTCATCCCGCGATAATCCCAAACGCAACTGGTACCTCTGGAAAGATGCCCGGCCCGACGGCTCCGAGCCCAACAACTGGCTAAGTGAGTTCGGCGGCAGTGCCTGGCAATGGGATGAGACGACCCAACAATACTATTATCACGCCTTTCTGGCTTCGCAGCCCGATTTAAACTGGCGAAATCCGGAAGTACAGCAGGCCATGTTTGACGTCATGCACTTCTGGCTGAAAAAAGGCGTAGATGGATTCCGCGTGGATGTGATGTGGCATATGATCAAGGATGAACAGTTCCGAGATAATCCCATCAATCCCGATTACCAGCCGCATGAATCGACCGTCAAGAAGGTACTGGCCGTGTATTCAACGGATCAGCCCGAAGTACACGAAATCGTCCGCAAAATGCGGAGTGTACTGGACCACTATAAGGAACGTATGATGATCGGGGAGATTTACCTCCCCATCCAACGCCTGATGTCGTATTACGGTACCGATGGCAACGGGGCTCATCTGCCCTTTAATTTCCAATTGCTCACCCTGCCCTGGGAAGCTCCCCAATTGGCAGCCGCCATTAGTCAGTACGAAGGGGCCTTGCCCCAGCACGGCTGGCCTAACTGGGTGCTCAGTAATCACGATCAGCCCCGCATTACTAGCCGCGTAGGTATGCAGCAATCACGGGTAGCGGCGATGTTACTGCTGACGCTCCGCGGTACGCCAACCATTTATTACGGGGATGAACTAGGGATGCAGGATGTACCCATTCCCTTTGCAGAGGTACAGGACCCACAGGGCCTCAATATGCCCGACAAAAATCTGAGTCGCGATCCGGCCCGTACGCCCATGCAATGGACCGAAGAAAACTACGCGGGCTTCAGTACGGTTAAGCCCTGGTTACGACTAGCCAATACGTATCGACGCGTAAATGTAGAAACGCAAAAAAGTGATCCGTACGCCATGCTTACGCTGTACAAGCGACTGATCGAGCTTCGGCAATCTGAACCTTCGTTGATGTGGGGTTCGTACATTCCGGTTTATTCCGATCAGCAGTTAGTCGCCTTCATTCGTGAGGCTTCTACGGGTTCTCGCTTTCTGATCATTCTCAACCTGACTCATCGGCCTGCGTACTTCAAAGCCGAACATATTACGCTCGAAGGTATCGTTGAAATAGCCACCTTCCCCGAAGATGAAGGCCAACGCATTAAAGATTATATCACCCTTAGCGGCGACGCTGGTCTATTGATCCGACTCGATTCATAGTTAACATTCATTCTCCACCTTCACCGCATTTAAACAACACATCCCCGTAGTCATGAAAAGAATTGGTTCTGATTATCAAGGCAACAATCAATGTACATTTAGGGTATGGGCTCCCGAAAAGGAACGCATGGTCTTGGATATAGTCCACCCTCAATCCCGAAGGATCGAGATGCAACCGGAAGTCGAGGGGTATTTTTACGCGGAAGTATCTGATCTACCAGCAGGTTCGCAGTATTTTTTCCGCCCTGACGATCAGCAGTCTTATCCCGATCCCGGTTCTCGCTTTCAGCCCCAGGGTGTACACGGTCCTTCCGAGGTAATTGACCCTACTGCCTATGCCTGGCAGGATGCTGCCTGGCGAGGTGTACCTTTTCCGGAAGTGGTAATCTACGAATTACACGTGGGTACGTTTACCCCGGAAGGTACTTTCGAAGCCATCATACCCCGACTTACGGAGCTGGCTGACATGGGCATTAACGCGTTGGAAATTATGCCGATTGCTCAATTCCCTGGTCGTCGGAACTGGGGGTATGACGGCGTATTTCCCTACGCGGCTCAAAACTCGTACGGTGGTCCCGAAGGGCTAAAGAAACTCGTGGATGCCTGTCATGCCGCAGGTATTGCCGTGTACCTGGATGTCGTATATAATCACGTGGGCCCCGAAGGAAATTACCTGTCGGAATACGGTCCCTATTTCACGGAAAAGTACTGTACCCCTTGGGGCAATGCCCTGAATTTTGATGGTGCTTACTCGGATGGTGTTCGGGATTTCTTCGTAGGGAATGCCTTGTACTGGATCGAAGAGTTTCACATCGATGGGCTTCGGTTCGATGCCATTCACACAGTTTTTGACCAAGGGGCCGTTAGCCTCTGGGCTTACCTGTACAGTAAAGTGCATCAGTTGGAAGTAAAGCTCGGACGTACGATTACACTGATTGCCGAAAGTGATCTAAACAGTCCGCATATTCTGAAGAAACCGGAAGCGGGTGGCTTTGGCTTTACGGCTCAGTGGCTGGATGATTTCCATCATTCATTCTACGCTGTTTTGGATGAAAAAGAAGGTAAGAAACGCTACGGCGATTTTGGCCGGATGGATCAGATCGCCAAGGCCTATACCGATGGCTTTGTGCACAGCGGGGAATACGTCAGTTTTCGAAAACGTAGGTACGGAGCCTCTTCAGCCGGTATTCCGGGCGACCAGTTTATTGCTTTCATAGATAATCACGATCAAGCGGGCAATCGTCTGCTGGGCGAGCGGCTCTCCTCACTCATTGACACCGAACGTCTGAAGGTAGCGTCGGCGGCTCTCTTGCTGGCCCCCTATGTCCCCATGCTGTTTATGGGTGAAGAATACGCCGAGCGGGCTCCTTTCTTTTACTTCATTCATCACTCGGAGCCGGACTTAATCAAAATGGTGCAGGAAGGCCGCAAGGAAGATTTCAAATCATTC
>NZ_JBMDWJ010000164.1:0-5816 GCF_048595215.1 Siphonobacter sp. | reverse complement strand
AAATGAATATTTTTTATACTGCTATTATTATTTCTCCATACTTACCTTGCTAATACTGCTGCTTTATCTTTCCTTTAATTAGAGTATTTAAAACTAAAGCTTAGGTTATTATTACTACAGTTTTGGCATATTGATGCGTGTAAGCTACATGCCTTTTATATCTTTCTAAAAAAATCATTTATTCCCCTGTTTAAAGAGTAGATTTGTAAGTCTAAGTATCCCCATCGCCTATCCGTTGTCCTTTATTTGATTTATGAAATTTTTGTGGGTAGTATGGCTATGTCTGCTTGGTTATCAGACTGTAGCTCAGAATGAACGTATCATCATTGGTGATAAACCGAATTCTTACTTTTGCGTAGGATCTTTTGTTGAGTACCCGGTCTCACTAGAAGGTAACTTTCCAGCTTCGGCATCTTTTATCGTTGAGTTTGGTGACTCCTACTACCAAACCCCCTATCACCAGATTCCAGCGACGTTTACCAACGGTAAGATCCGCTTTCAGGTAAGCTTTCCCGCAGGGCTTCATGAAAACCAGCTTTCTTCAGCTACGATTTTACGGGTAAAGAGCACGAACCCTTCGGTCGTAAGCGACTGGAGTAATGATTACTTTTACGCCTCTTTTTTACCCGTCGTTACCCTAACTTCCCGGTCGTATCAGGCGAACCCTAATAGCTCGGTCCCGCTGGAATTTTCTTCCTTCGGGAGCAGTACCATTACCGCTCTTTTAAAGGATCAACTGACTGCGGACAGCTTGCGGGTGACAGTAACGACCACCTCCGCCCTGAGTGATAAACGCAGCGAACCCATTGCCGTCGATAAAAACCGATCTTACGTCTTGCAATCCGTTTCTAACCGGTGCGGAACGGGCTCGGGAACGGGAAGCGTTTCCATCAAGGTTAATCCTTTTTCCATCCGTACCACGTCCGTCAGTCCGGCTGAATCCTGTACGGGTAATCAGGCGGTTGTGAATTTTTCGACGGCTGGAGGAAACTTGTCTACCAATGGTACTTTTAAAATCCGGCTAACGCGACTGAATTACGACGGTCAGGAAGAACTTGATACGTACAAAGAGGTTTCGGCTACTTATTCCGGTAATGCACTGAGCTTCATCGTTCCTGAAAATATCGGGGAGTGGGAACGGACTTATTCCGTCCGAATTATTCAGGAAAGTCCTTACCTGATGAGTTCAAGCGATAACGTAAGTTTAAAAATACTCAACCCGGCCACCGCCCGTTTTTCGTCTGTAAATCATACCATTAAACTGGGACAGAGACCTAACCTTTCTTTCGATTTGAAGGGTACGTATCCTCAGGTCGTCCATTTAAGCGATCAGTCCACGTATCGTAATAATGGTTATAGCCCAAAGCATAACCTTTCGTTTCCTACGCAGACCACCCGTTACACCATTCAGAGCTATAGCACGGGGTGTGGAGCCGGACAGGTAGATAAAACTCCCGTTACGGTAACGGTTCAGGCAGGATTCAAAGTAGACTCCATACCGAATCAGATTTTTTGCGAAGGGCAAACTGTAACCCTGTCTTTAACGTCAAATGTACCCTTACCCGAAAAAGCGACTGTTCAGATTCGGGACTATTCCTATGGGTACCGAGGTACGCCTATTGAGGCCACTATTCGTTCCAATCAGCTCCGTTTTACTATCCCCACTTTAGCCAACAGTGGAACGGTACAAGCCCAGGATTTTAATCTTTCCATTACGGCCGGAGCCTACGTTTTTGAAACTTCTAAACTTAAAATTTCGACAAAGCCTTCCGCCTTTTTTAATGAAGGGTATCGTAATTATAGCATCAATGAAATACAGGATTTTGACTTACCTATTAAGCTGATGGGCGGCGGCCCTTACGAATTACAACTAAGCGACGGCAGGACATTACGAATTACTGAATTGTCCAGTTTAGACAGTTATTATTCGTATCCGAATTTAAGAATACGCCCCACCCAAGCCCAATCTACGTACCGGCTAACAAAGGTTAGTAATACGTGTCAGACGACGGACTTAACGAATACTGCGGGCAATACTTCCATTATTACGCTGACCAAGCCTGCTTCCCATGGCATTGCGTTAACGATTCCTTATCAGGCTTACTGTGTAGGCGATTCCATACCAATTTCTTTTCAAACTACGGGTACGTTTGGCTCGAATAATGAGTTCAGAATTCAACGGATTCTGAATGATAATCAGGTTACGGACCTTCGTACCATCAAAGGCACGAGTGGCCGCTCCCTAAACATTCCGATTACCGAATTAAAAAATTTTTCGATTCGCATCCTTTCCACGAACCCCGTAACACAGAGCGAAGCCGTATTCTTACCTATTCAAAAAAAGCCGACATTATCCTTAAGTACCTATGAACGAGCGTTAACTGAGTTATTGCCGGGCGATTCGATTCCCATGAATATATCAGAGTCGGTAACCTACGTTACCAGCCTAACCAAGTTAGTCCTGACCAATGGTAAGCAGGATTGGACGTATTACCCGGCAACTGCCGATGATCGATCAGGGGGTTTTTCTACGAATTTTTATCCGCCGGAGTCCGGTTCCTATCGTATCAAATCCGCAACGAACGTTTGTGGTACAACCTCCGGCTCGGGCGTACTGAACGTCGATCTGAAACCGTACCGTATTTACGTCCCTACAGAGTACGCTAATCAGCCACTCTTATTTTGCACCAAAGGCTCTTATCTGCTTCCTTACAGTATTGCGGGTTCAATGCCCGGAAACGTCAAACTGGTACTGGAAGTAGCTGCCGCCAAAGACAGCGTATTTCGGGAAATTACCAGTTCTATAAGTACCAATCAGGCCGCGTTCCAAATCCCTGATACCTACACCGCGGGTGCGTACCTGATCCGCTTACGGGCGGGAGACATCCGGAGTACGGCTCTCCCTTTTGAGTTGGGCGCTTTACCTACCGCCACGCTAACAGCTGACGGACCTACGCAGGTTGACTACAGCTTACCCATGAAAATTACCTTTACAGGTCAGGGCCCCTGGAATGTAACGTGGACCGATGGCACCATCCGGGAGTTTCGGCTTAATCCCAGTGCGATCAGTGAACACATCAGCAAAACCAGCACTTTTGAACTGAAAGGGGTGACCAATGGCTGCGGCTACGGCAGTGTTTCGGGGAAAGTGACGGGGACCGTAAAGCCCCGACTAACCGTTAGTAGTTCGACGAATGCCATTTGTAGCGGCAGTTCACTCCTGGTTCGGTACTATCTCGATGGAGAATTCAGTCCTTCCAATAAAGTTCGGGTAGGTCTGTACACCGCCCGAAAAGGATTCATCCCGCTGGATTCGGTGACGACTGCGGTTTCGGGAACGATTACGGTGAAAATTCCGACCCAATTAGAGGGTTCAGACTTCTACGAACTGCGGGTCATGACCACCTCGCCGCAACTCCGAGAAAGCCGTCCGCTGTACCTTTCTTTTCCGCCTTCGTACCGACTGATTGGTTCGAATACCATTAATCCCGGCCAGTATTCAACGCTACGGCTGATCAATCAAAATGCAGCTTCGAATATTCAAACCACGATCAATTACGAACTATCTACGCGTCAGAAAGGCGTTTTTTACAACGATTCCAAAGAGCAAACCCTATCCGTTGCTCCTACGCAAACCACCACGTATAGCATTACCAGTATCTCCAATGGTTGCGGGAAAGGTACGGTATCGGGTTCGGCTACGGTCACGGTTAATCCGCCAGCCGAACGCATGATCAATACGCAGTTTGTGAGTACTAAATCAGGCTATGGCTACCTCTGTAAAGGCGATACGATTCTGGTCAGTTACGAAACCAAAGGTTCCTTTAGTGCTACGAATCAGATGAGCGTTCAACTGTCAGACTCGCTGGGTCAGCAGTTTACCTCGCTCCCCACCCTACCGGGCAATCGTGACCAAGAGCTGGCGGGCATCCTGCCTACTACCTTGAAGAAAGGCTCCGGCTACCGGATTCGGGTGGTGGCCTCCGATCCATCCAGCATGAGTAGTGCCAGTGCCACTTTTTATACCACGGCGGAGAAAGCCAGCGTGAAATTCGGCGTTGCCCAACTACCTATGCAGGCGAATGGAAGCGTCTACAAATTACCGCTGGAGTTTACTGGTGATGCTCCCTTTAGCGTAAGCTGGGGCGTGGAGCCGTATTACGCTTCGTTTTTTACAAACAACCTGCGGGATAGTCTTCGCATCGAAGCCCTCTCGCCGAGTTTGACCTACAAAATCCGGCAGGTTTCTAATGTTTGCGGCATCGGTACCGTACTGGATCCCAGTACGCTGAAAGTGGAGCTCATTACGGCTACTGAACCGACGGCCTCGCACATGATTAAAGCCTTTCCGAATCCCACGACCGATCAGATTCGCGTGGAAGGCCTTCAGCCCGGCAGTACCATGCAGTTAATGACTCTCACCGGTCAGGTCATTCAGCAAACCGAAGCTACGGCTACTCAGGAAGACCTTAGTCTGCGTGCAGTACCCGCAGGCATTTACCTCTTACACATTCAAAACGCCACCGTTGCCCTCACGTTCCGTATCCAGAAATTATGATGTACCGTTTATTGTTACTCCTTTGTTTGGGCTTGATCTCTTTTCAATCCCAAGCTCAATCCATTACGATTGAAAAGGCACCAGCCACGCTTTGTTTTGAAACCGATGTAGATGTCCTCGTTAAGATCACGGGGACGTTCGCCGCTACCAATCAGTTCGCGATCGGAATTGAATACGATGGTTATCAATATTCAGAATTTCCGTCTCAATTGGTTTCAGGGAATAAACTACGCATTCGCCTGGGTCAACATGCGTTTAACTACCTGAGGCCTTATGGTCGCTATCGAATGAAGGTCGTTGCTACGTCTCCGGCCTTTACTAGTAATTGGTCGGATTACAACGACGTAGGGGCCTACCCAAGTCTGAATTTAGGCGAGCATTCGTTTCAATTAAACAAGTACTCCCAAGTCAAAGTCCCGTTTACGGCTAGTAGTGATATGACGGTAACCCTACAGGATAGTAGTAGTCGTGATACCTTACAATTTAAGTTTTACACCTACGGTAATTTGTTTGAAGGGAAAGGGGAGCAAACGTTTACATTCGACAAGCCGGTTAGTTATTACGTAAAGAGCATTCAGAATAAATGTGGTACGACTACCGCTGCTGGGTTCATCCGTGTCAAAACGAATCCCATTAGCATTCAGGCTACTTTAGTTACGCCCTATGCCACCTGTGAAGGAAGTACGGCTTACGTAAATTTTAGTACGGAAGGAGGCAACTGGAGCAAGGACAATACATTTAAAATCCGGCTCATTCCTCAATTGAATGCAAGTCAGGAAACGCCTAACCAGTACGTAGATACGGATGCCAAACTTGAAAATGGCTCTTTAAAATTTACGGTTCCGCCCGTACTGAACCGATACAATACCAACCGCTTTTCGGTACGAATTGTCAGTAGTGACCCCAAGGCCGTTAGCCCGTATAACAATCTGTGGATGGTCATTGCTTCTTCGCCAACGGCCGAACTTTTCACCAATGATCCAACCCGCCTACCTTATGGTTCTCCTGTTTCCATCAATGTCAAGGTAAAAGGCATTTCACCCTATCACGCCATCCTTTCCGATGGTACGCAGACCAGCGGAGAAAGAGGATATAACGACCCAACCGAAGGCTCATTTTCTGTAAAGTATACGGACCCGCTTCTGCAGAACCAGACCTATACGTTATCCTCCGTACAAACGGGTTGTGGTCCGGCAAAAATTATAGGAAATCCCATCAACATTACCCTTACGAAAGGCTTGTTGGTGGATTCACTTCC
>NZ_JBMDWJ010000163.1:0-2325 GCF_048595215.1 Siphonobacter sp. | reverse complement strand
TCTGTCCGTACAGGCGGTAAAATTCCCGGAGAATTGCTTCATCCATCTTTTCGTTAGCCTGATGAATAAAGATCATTTTGATAGTTTCCAGCGGAATGCCACTTTCATCGAGACACTTTTTCATCGCTCCGGGCACCTGCGTGAGAGCGTATTCGTAGACTTTATGCCCGTGCATTTTGATAAACTGCGGCGAGCCTTCCTGATCGGCATTGGCTTTACCCGAATAAATATAGTCCGCCTCGGTAAGCGTATCCGAACGAACCACCGCATGCAGGATACCGCCCTCATCGGTCAGGCTTTTGGTCACTACACAGGCTCCGGCTCCATCGGCAAAAATCAAAGAATCCCGATCACTCGCGTCAATTACGCGGGATAGCGTTTCCGTACCAATGACCAGAATGGTTGAAGCCGCTCCGCTTCGAATGGCCTGATCCGCCAGAATCAAACCCTGCAACCAGCCCGGACAACCAAAGATCAGGTCATATGCCACGCAAAACGGATTTTTGATAGCCAGACCCTGTTTGATCCGCGAGGCCAGCGATGGCACCTGATCCCGGGGTGCCCCGGCATACGCCATATCGCCGTAATTATGAGCGACAATAATCTGATCAATGGACTCTACATCAATCTGTGCCTGACTGATGGCCTGCCGAGCGGCCTGCAAACCCATTAGCGATGCCGTAACCCCCGGGGCGGCATAACGCCGCTGCTCAATACCCGTAATGGCCGTAAACTTCTTAAGCGTAGTTTCTACGGGCTGGCGAAGGGGCGTTTGATGTTGGTCATAAAATTCATGCGTGAGAAACGCGTCATTGGTAATCGTCAGCGGGGGGAGGTAGGCACCCGTGCCTGAAATGAGGGATCGAATCATGATACAATACTTCTTAACGTCGCAGCTAATCTAAAAACAGGCTGCTGCGAAGAGAAGAAATTTATTTGAGAATTGAAAATGATTCGATGAGGCTGAAGGATTTTCATCGAATCACGGGCCAATGGATAGACGCTATTCATGAAAGGGCCGTTACTGAAACCTTAATAACGTACGCGACTCACAGGCTCCGTTCATATAATCAATGGCTAAGAGGGCAATGGCACGACCCTGCCGGGTTCGCAGTCCTGAAATGGAACGGTACGTGGTTCGACCATCACTGAGAATGGACAAAGCTTCCTGAAAACCTTCGGAGTCCTGTTCCATACTGCGGAGATCCTTTAGTTTTTTCTGAAGTACGGAAATTGTGTTTTTAATCTGTTGGCTACTGGGTTTCATCGTGTAAAAAAGTAAAGGTGAATGGACGCTTTAGGTCCGAAAGAGAAAGCCTATGAATTAACGACCCGAAAGACGTTTTTTCAGCCGGGGACAGGCCTCGTTGGGGAGTCGATCCGGTATAAGTGAAGCATTAGAAAACGCGGTACTAATGATACCGTACGTTTCAAAAAAGGTAGCAGTTAAAAAGGCCAGACTAGGGCGTATGGCACACAGGGCATGGATGCCCAAGAAAAAAATAAGGTAAAAAGCCAGTGAGTACTCGTTTTGAAATGATCCATGATCGTTGGTAGTAACCGAACCGAATCAGGATGCTAACCCAAAGCGAGGCAGTAAGTGAAGAAAAAAGACCTGGAACGGTCTGAAAAACAGAACCTTGATTAGCGAAAACGATTCCGAATACAGGTTCATTCTAATATCCTAACTGGATTATAGCCTATCCGGTTCATTAATGGGGCAAAAGAAATCAATCCGCTTCGGTAAGGCCGGCCTGAAAAGCGGGTGAACTGCGTTCCGTGGGAGAATTCTGGCGTAAAAGATAGGATTGGCGTGGGCAATCGAATCCTGGATACAACAAGCCGACTTTTGGCTACAAGTGGCTCGCCCCTGCCGCCGTTCTTTGCCTAAACATTAGTCATCGAACGAATGAAATACACACTTGTAACCGGAGCATCCGCCGGCATTGGCGAAGCGTTGGCCCGAAAACTAGCCCAACGTAAACACAATCTGGTACTCGTCGCCCGGAATGCTGAAAAACTTGCTGCCCTGCGTAAAGAGCTTGAGACTCAATACGCAATTCAGGTAGCCTTCATCGCAGCCGATTTGTCAAAGCCAGACGCTCCCGACCAGATTTTCCGTGAAACGCAGCAGCAAAACTGGGAAATTGATGCACTCGTCAATAACGCGGGGATTGGGTCCGGCGGCGAATTTGCCACGCTTTCACTGGCATCGGAGCTGGCCTTACTGCAACTCAACAACGCCTCGCTGGTAGCCATGACCCACCTCTTTCTGCAACCCATGCGTGAACGCAGACGCGGCACGATTATCAACGTGGCTTCCAT
>NZ_JBMDWJ010000162.1:0-4686 GCF_048595215.1 Siphonobacter sp. | reverse complement strand
AAAGATTACCAGCTTTGGATTTACGACGTCGCCAGCAAAAAAGCTCAGCCCGTCCAACTGTCCATTTCGCGGAATTTCACGCTTCCCAAGGCTCAGGATTTCATCGTACAGGGCAATATCAATTTCTTCGATGTATCGCCCGATGGTAAGAAAATGGCGTTCTCTTCCCGGGGACAACTGTTCGTTTCCGACGTGGAAGGCAAGTACATCAAGCAACTCAGCACGAGTCCGACGGGCCGGGTGCTGGAAGTGAAATGGCTTTCCGACAACCGGACGCTGGTATTCAACCAGACCGTCAATGGTTATCAGAACTTTTTCAGCATCCCCGCCGACGGTAGCGGTACGGCGAAAGCCCTGACGAAAGACCTTCGGAATAACCGGAATCTCTTCCTGAATAAGGACCGTACGAAGGCCGTATATTTGAGCGGTCGCGACGAAGTTCGCTTACTGGATTTAAAGTCATTCGATTCGAAGACGCTCGTGAAGGATGAAATCTGGGCATTCCAGAACTCCTCACCCATGTTTTCGCCCAATGATGAGTACGTCGTATTCACGGCTCACCGTAATTTCGAACAAGATATTCTCGTCCACAAACTCTCGGACGGGAAAACGTACAATCTGACCAATACGGGCGTTACGGAAGCATCTCCATACTGGTCGCCCGACGGCAAGTACATTTATTTTGCCAGCAATCGGTATAAACCCTCTTATCCCTTTGGTCTGGCCGATGCCCACGTGTACCGGATGCCGCTGAGCAAGCTGGAAGAGCCGTATCGTTCCGACAAATTCGCCGAGCTTTTCAAGAAAGAAGAAAAGAAAGACGAGAAAAAGGAAACCAAGACAGACTCGAGCAAAACCAGTACGAAAAAGACGGACGTCAAAAAAGATAAAAAAGACGAGAAAAAGGACGAAAAGAAAAAAGAAGAACCCAAGAAGATTGATCCAATTGTGATTGACTTTGATGGTTTGATGGATCGCCTGGAGCAAATCAGTCCGAATTTCGGTACTGCGGTGGATCCAATCGTTGTCCAAAAAGACGCCAAAACGTTCGTTCTTTACCAGTCAGACCACGATCAGGGCCAACCCAGCTGGTGGAAAACGACGATTGAACCTTTCGTTCCGAACAAAACGGAAAAAATCGAAGGTACCCGTGGAGCTTCCGATTTTCTTCAACTCGACGGCAAGTACTATGTCATCGTGGGTGGAAACATTCACAAGCTGAATCTGGATGCCAACAAGGTCGAGAAGATTGACATGAAGCATACGTTTCGGAAGAATTTCGAGGAAGAATTCCGGCAGATGTTCGAAGAAACCTGGGCCAACGTAGAGGAGAATTTCTACAACGAAACCTTCCACGGAGCCGACTGGAAAGCCCTCAAGCCGAAATACGAGGCCTTTGTCTCTCGAGCTAACAATCGCACGGATTTCCGTACGCTGATGAACGATATGCTCGGCGAGTTGAATTCATCACATACGGGCTTCAGTTCGTACGGTCCGGAAGAAAGTAACTTCTTCGCGACCCGTACGCTTACGCCCGGCGTGATCTTCGAGGATGAAAATCCGTACCGGGTGAAGGCTGTTGTTAAGAACTCACCGCTCGATAAAACCGGAAAAGACGTAAAACCCGGTGACGTACTCGTGAAGGTGAACGGCCAAGAGGTCAACCCTAAACAAAACCGCGATTTCTATTTCCAGCAACCTTCACTGGATCAGGAAATGGAGTTGACGTTCGAACGAAACGGCAAAACCGTAGAAGTGAAAGTCCACCCCGAGTACTCAGGTGCACTGGTGAATCAACTGTACGATGAGTGGATCGATCAAAACCAGAAGTACGTGGATACCAAGAGCAAAAACCGGATCGGCTATGTACACATGAAAAACATGGGTATGGACGAATATCAGAAATTTGTGATTGATATGACCCGGGACTGGAATCAGAAAGACGCTCTGATTGTGGATTTACGCTACAACACAGGCGGTAACGTTCACGATCTGGTGCTGAACTTCCTGAGTCAGCGTCCGTACCTGCAGTGGCAGTACCGGGGTGGTGCCCGCTCACCGCAGCCGAACTTTAGCCCCTCGGGCAAGCCCATTGTGATGCTGATTAATGAGCAATCCCTGAGCGATGCCGAGATGACTTCTGCTGGATTTAAAGCTCTGAAGCTGGGTCAACTGATTGGTACGGAAACCTACCGCTGGATCATTTTTACCTCGGGCAAAGGACTGGTGGATGGCTCGTTCTACCGTCTGCCTTCCTGGGGTTGTTATACCCTCGACGGCAAAAACCTCGAACGCGAGGGCGTCCAGCCAGACATCACCGTCAAACAGACCTTTATGGATCGTCTGGAAGGAAAAGAACCCCAGCTCGACCGAGCCATTGAGGAAATTTTGAAAGATTTGAAGTAAGCATGTAATGAAAAGCCCCGGATCGATGTCCGGGGCTTTTTTTGAAGGTTGAAGAGTGTTAAACACGCGTTTGAAGTTTAAGTACGGGTTTAAGGTTTGATGAAAGTTGCATCAGAAGACCCTACCCTCCCCTTACCTCAAAACCCCGTAGGGGTGATCCATTCTGTTAGCCTGGGGTTTCAACCCCAGGCCCATTATCCCAGCACCCCACCAATATAGCCAGGCGATGCCTATACCCGTCCCCGTACCTCCTTTAGCTTCATCGTCATTGACTCTGCTTCCTGTTCAACCCAGCTCCGGTACTCGGTGATAGCTTGTTGGCGTTGTTCCTCCGTAAGCCAGCCGTTTTGTACCATTTGCTGGCCACGGGTTTCGGCTACGGTCGTCCAGAGGTTGAGTTTTGCGGTAAAGTCGGCTTGTCCCCGCTGATAGACTTCATTGGAATCCAGTACCAAGATTTCCAGAAACCCTAATTCGCTGAATAACTCCGGCAGGTGATCCGCGATCTCATTATCCATACCCGCGTCCGCTCGCCAGTCCAGAAAAGCCTGATAGAAAACCTGCATACTCGCGGGTGGTGACGGTGACCATTCCAGTTGAGCGTGGTTGTAATCAAGTATCGATACCCAGCCGCCGGGTTTCAGCAACGTTTTGAAATGCATTAAAGCCTCTTTCGGATTGCTCAGCCATTGTAGCACCCGAGCCGATACAATCAGGTCGAACGGTTTTTCGGTCTGATAGGTAAATAAATTTTCTGTGACTAATTCCAGATTCGTGATTTCCGCGAAATAAGCCTTTCCCCGCTCAATTAAATGTTCGCTGGAATCAATCCCAACGACAGAACCTTCGGGTCCCACTGCATCGGCGATGCCCTTGGAAATGGTACCCGTTCCGCAGCCAACATCGAGTACCCGCATACCCGGTTGTAGGAGCGACAGTAGCGTGGGGTAATCGCTGGACAGGGTTCGCTGGTCGAGTACGACGGCAGTGCCTTCGGGCATCCGGGCACGGTCAATGGCTTCGGAATTCATACGAAAAAGGTTAGTTACGCCGCCAAGGTAAACAAAACATTCCAGTATTTTCCGATGCCACGTACGCTTACTTTCCTACGCTCTTCTCCGTTCTTTTATACTGATTTTTAGTGGAATGACTTCTTTAGAAGATCCATTCACATCTTAGGCAAATAACCCCCTGGAAAGCAGAGAATCGTTTTTCTGAAACTATTCTTCCTTTCTTTGCGGTTAGTCGCAACTCAAACGATCCTTCTATTCTATGCAATCATTACAAGGAAAGCTGGCACTCGTCACCGGTGCTGGAAAAGGAATTGGCCGGGCCATTGCTCTGGCTCTGGCGGCCGAAGGCGTTAATGTCGCTCTGCTGGCTCGCTCAAACGACAGCCTGAAAGAAGTTGCCGCCGCCGTGGAAGCACTGGGTACGAAAGCGTATCCGGTATCGGCTGACGTAGCCGACCGTAACTCCGTAGAAACGGCCATCAATCAGATCCAAACGACGGCTGGTCCCATCGACATCCTCATCAATAATGCGGGTACGGCCAGCTTCGGCAGCTTTCTGGAACTGGAACCCGAAACCTGGGAAAATATCATTCAGGTCAACCTAATGGGCGTTTATTACGCCACCCGGGCCGTATTGCCCAGTATGATTGAAAACCAGTCCGGCGACATCATCAACATTGCTTCCACGGCCGGTCAACGCGGAGCTGCCCGTACCAGTGCGTACAGTGCCTCCAAATTTGCGGTACTGGGCCTGACGGAATCGCTCATGCAGGAAGTACGTAAGCACAACATCCGGGTTACGGCCCTGACACCCAGTACCGTGGCCACGGATATGGCGGTGACTCTGAACTTAACCGACGGAAACCCCGAGAAAGTCATGCAGGCCGAAGATCTAGCTGAACTGGTTATTGCCCATTTGAAGCTGAATCGTCGCGTATTTGTGAAAGAAGCGGGGTTGTGGTCTACGAACCCCTAAGCTTTTTGAACATCCATCCTGACTTTACGAATCAGGATGGATGTTCAAACAAAAACTCTTGCACCCACTGCCAGGGCCCCTGGTGATATTCCCACAGGACGAGCCCCGTTGCCCGTATTTCAAAGGGTTCAAAATGTTGCTGCAATTCCTGTTGCAGGGCTTTGGCTTCGGCCGGACTTACCTTATTCTGAACCGTAATGTGGGGCCATAACCGTTGCTGATCCTGCGGAATCAGCCACTGAGCCCATTCGTTCTGCAACTGCCGATGCAGGGCTTTCAATGGTTCGCTTT
>NZ_JBMDWJ010000161.1:0-30644 GCF_048595215.1 Siphonobacter sp. | reverse complement strand
GGAACACCGCTGGGCCAATATCAACTGGGGCTATCAGGTGGTAGGCCGGTTTCAGTCACAGGCCGAAATCGATAATTACAACGTCAACAACGACGGACAGGGCAACCGCACCCAGTTGCCGGGCGATTTCATCTACAAGGATGTCAACGGCGATAAAATCATCAATGAGCTGGATGAACGACCCATTGGTTACGCCGAAGGAGCCAACCCGTACGTGAGTTTTGGTATCAACAGCAGCGTATCCTGGAAAGGCTTTACCCTTCAGTTCGATTTCGCTGGAGCTACTATGCAGACCTTCCAGCGGAACTGGGAGATGAAGATTCCTTTCCAGAACAATGGCACATCACCAGCCTACATCTTCGAAGATCGCTGGCACCGGCAGGACCCATTCAACCCCGACAGCCCCTGGGTGCCTGGTACGTATCCGGCCGTTCGGAAGGATAACCCCAGTCACGTCAACTTCCGCAAGAGCGATTTCTGGTTAACCAACGTAAGCTACATTCGGTTGCGTAACCTGGAACTGGCCTACAATATTCCATCACCCGTACTCAAAAAGCTGAAATTGTCGGGCCTGCGGGTGTACGTGAATGGTACCAATCTCTTCTCCTTCGACAACGTCAAGAGTTTCGGAATTGACCCCGAAATCTCTTCCGGCAACGCCCTGGTGTACCCACAACAACGCCTCGTAAATGCTGGATTTAGTCTGAATCTCTAAAAGCTACTTCAATGAAATTATCGTATAAACACTTTGTGCTGGCGGCCGCGGTATTCGCCGCTTCCAGTTGCCAAAAAGGAGACTGGCTGGAGCGGAAATCGCCCACGCTGATTACGGAAGAACAGGTATGGAATGATCCGAAAATGATTACCAGCCTGCTAGCCAATTACTACGACCGTTTGCCCGCCCACGCCGAGCTGGAAGGGGGCTGGGCCGAAATGGCTGCCTACGACGAGGCTATGTGGTCGGGCAACAACGATGATCGCAATAACATCATCGCGTATCCGTTCGATCGCTGGCGTCTGTGGGATTACGGCCTGATTCGGGATATCAACCTGGCCATGGAAAGTATCGAACGCTACGGTACCAGCCTGTCGGCTACGCAAAAAAGCCAGTTTGCGGCAGAGTTGAGGTTTCTGCGGGCGTATCAGTATTTCGAGTTGGTGAAACGCATGGGCGGTGTACCCATCGTGACGAAGCAATTGGTGTATGATTTCAGCGGCAATCCGGAACCCCTGCAACAACCCCGTAACAAAGAAGAAGAGGTCTACGATTTCATTGCCTCCGAACTCGACGCGGTGAAAGATCAGCTGGGCAATGCGGGTAGCAATACCCGGGCCAACAAGTATACCGCTCTGGCTCTGAAAAGCCGGGCTTTACTCTACGCCGCTTCCATTGCCAAGTACAACAACCAGATGAGTTCGCCCATCACTTTGCCCGGAGCTGTCGTAGGAATTCCCGCCGCCCGAGCCAGCCAATACTACACCCAATCGCTGGCCGCCGCGAAGGAAATTATTGCTTCCGGAGCGTATTCGCTGTATCAGACGAACCCGAATCCGGGCGAAAATTTCTTCGAAGCCATTACCAAAAAACAGAATAACAAGGAAGTCATTCTGGCCAAAGATTACCTGGTATCGAAAGATAAACGCCACAGCTTTTCGTACGATAACATTGCCCGTGGCATTCGCGAAGATAACCTGGGGTCTTCGGCCGTGACGCCAACGCTGAATCTGGTGGAAGATTATGAGTACCTGGATGGTAGTTCTGGTGAACTGAAAAACCGTACCGCCGATAATGGTGACTACATCTACTACGATCGTCCGCAGGATATTTTCGCTAATAAAGACGCTCGCTTATACGGAACCATCATCTATCCGGGAACGACGTTCAAAGGCCAGGATGTACAGATTCAGGCGGGTGTGAAGGTTTGGAATGGCACCACTTATCAGACGGTAGAATCCAACGTGTTGGGTGCTACGCATACGGATGGAAAATTACTGACGGGTACCTCCGGTCCGCAACGCTCGCAGACGGAAGTTTCCAATACCGGTTTTTACCTGCGGAAATACATTGATCCAGCGACGATGTCCAGTACGCGGGGCATTCGAAGCGACATGTGGTGGGTGCGTTTCCGGCTGGGTGAGGTGTACCTCAACGCCGCCGAGGCTGCCTTTGAACTCGGTCAGACGGCCGATGCTCTTCAGTATCTGAATACCCTGCGGCAACGGGCCGGTTTTGCGGCAAATGCTTTAAAGACGGTGACGATCCAGAAAATTCAGAATGAACGTCGGGTGGAGCTGGCCTTTGAGGATCACCGCGTCTGGGATCTGAAACGCTGGCGAATTGCCCACGAAGTTTGGAACGGAAGCACTACTAACCCCGACGCCATGGCGTACGCTCTGTATCCTTACCGCGTGGTACGGCCCGGCGATCCTCGGGATGGCAAGTACGTGTTCGACAAACTGGTAGCTCCCCGGTACCGGGCTCCGCGTCAGTTCCAGATGGGAAATTACTACTCGTCCATCGATCAGACCGTGATTAACAATAACCCTAAAATTATTCGAAACCCCTTCCACTGATATGAAAACGCTTTTTTATGGATTACTGGCCCTAGTACTCGGCCTGGCAGGTTGTGCTAAGGATAATTTCGATGCTCCGGCTTCGGTATTACAGGGACGGGTTATCTACCAGAATCAGCCCGTTGGCGTACGCAGCAATGGCGTTCAGCTTGAACTCTGGCAGCCAGGCTTTCAGGTATACACCAAAATTCCCGTATACGTAGCCCAGGATGGCTCGTTTGAGGCTACCCTTTTTGATGGCGATTATAAACTCGTACTCCTGCGAGGCAATGGGCCCTGGGTGGATAATAGTGATACAGTTCGGGTATCCGTGCGGGGGAATACGCAGGTTGATGTGCCCGTGCAGCCTTACTATACCGTCAGTGGGGAGCAGTACAGCAAAGATGGTAACAACCTCCTGGCCACGGCAAAGATCAATGGCGTGGTCACGACTCGGGCCATCGAGCGGGTGACGTTTTACGTCGGAGCTACGCAGTTTGTGGATGTCAATAACAATGCCGGACGCGTAGACCTGACGGGTACGGCTCTGGCTGATCTGAGTAAAACCTTATCTTTTACCTTGCCTCTGCCGACGTCTTTGGGCAAAAATTACGCGTATGGCCGAATCGGTGTAAAAACCGCCGGAGTAGCCGAGCTGCTGTACTCGCCCGTGCAGGAAATTAAATGGTAAGGATTGGCGTAGACACCCCAATTGTCCCGGACTAAAACGTTTCCAGAAGACCCTACTCATTCTATAGTATTGTGACAATCGTTAGAATGAGTAGGGTAATTCCGTTTCGTTTTCTTCGGAGCGTTTAGTGGCGGCTGAATTAGACCTTTTATTCGTCTATATTGACCGAGGAGAATTATCGCTGAAAGCCCTACGACTACGCGTATTAACCACTATTTTGACTATATTTTTTTAGATTTATTAGAAGAAGGTCAAAATAAAGGAATAAACAGATAAATCATAGGGAGTTAGAACCTTCTTCATCTTCTACTTTTGAAGGTAGTATATTAGCGTCGAACAAGAATCCCTCGCATAAAAGCATCGAATTATTGCCTTGACTTACTATGAAAAAAACACTTACTACGTTAGCCTGTGCGTTGGTTTCCAGCTGGGCGGTTGCCCAAAATCAGCTCACGATCAGTACTTCTTCGGAAAACGTTATCATTGATAAACACATTTACGGCCACTTTGCCGAACACCTCGGACGCTGTATTTACGACGGTATCTACGTAGGTGAAAAGAATACAAAAATTCCCAATCAGAAGGGTATCCGCAACGATCTGGTTGATGCCCTCAAGAAATTAAAAATTCCCAATCTCCGCTGGCCCGGTGGCTGTTTTGCGGATACCTATCACTGGAAAGATGGTATTGGTCCCAAGGGTAAGCGTCCGTCTATGGTTAATACTTGGTGGGGTGGAGTAACGGAAGATAACAGTTTCGGTACGCACGACTTCCTCGACTTGTGCGAACGTCTGGGAGCGGAGCCGTACCTGGCAGGTAACGTCGGTAGCGGAACGGTTCAGGAACTGACCGAATGGGTACAGTACGTGAACTTCGAAGGCAAAAGTCCCATGTCGAACCTGCGGCAGGAAAACGGCCGGGCAAAACCCTGGAATGTCAAATACTGGGGAGTCGGTAACGAAGCCTGGGGCTGCGGTGGTAACATGAAACCCGAATACTACGCCAACGAATACCGTAAGTACGCCACCTTTATGCCGGATGGCAATGGAGCCAAGTTGTTCCGAATCGCCTCCGGGGCTAATTCCGCCGACTACAACTGGACGGAAGTACTCATGCGGGACATTCCCCATGAATTGCTGGCGGGGGTGGCTCTACACCATTATTCAGTAACGAACTGGCAGAAAAAAGGCCCTTCCACGGAATTCGACGAAAAACAGTATTTCGGCACGATGAAGCAGGCTTTGTTTATGGAAGAACTCGTACAGAAGCACAGTGCCATCATGGACAAGTACGACCCGAAGAAAAAAATAGCCCTGGTGGTGGACGAATGGGGCGGTTGGTACGAGGTAGAGCCAGGAACTAATCCGGGTTTTCTGTACCAGCAGAATACCATCCGGGATGCCATGATTGCGGGCGTAACCCTGAACATTTTCCATAACCACGCCGACCGGATTCGGATGGCCAATCTGGCTCAGGTTGTGAACGTACTCCAGTCGGTTATCCTGACGAAGGGCGAAAAGATGATTCTGACGCCTACGTACCACGTCATGGAAATGTACAACGTGCACCAGGACGCAACCCTGCTACCCGTTCAGTTGAAAAGCAACGATTACAACTTCGAATCAGATAAGCTGAAAGCCGTTTCGGCGTCGGCATCAAAAGATAAAAGTGGTTTGACGCACGTATCACTGGTGAACATTGATCCGAAAAAAGAGCAGGACATCGCCGTGGATCTGAAAGGAATGAACCTGAAAACGGTAAGCGGTCGGGTACTGTCTTCCGGCAAATTGCAGGATTACAACACCTTCGAAAATCCGAACAAAATATATCCGGTTGCGTTCAACGGAGCGAGCCTGTCGGGCAATCAGCTGAAGGTAAAACTTCCTCCGGCGTCCGTCGTCGTACTGGAACTCAAGTAAACAACATTAACCGCATACGTAATGCAAAAGTGGTATACAACCGTGTTGGCTCTGGGTTTAGCCGGACAGGTACTAGCTCAGAATCCGCTGGTGGTGAAAGTGAATCAGCCTAAAGCAGAGATCCAACCGACCATGTGGGGTCTGTTTTTCGAGGATATTAACATGGGAGCCGACGGCGGTTTGTACGCCGAACTCATCAAAAACCGCTCTTTTGAGTTTGAGTCTCCGATGATGGGCTGGAAAGAGCAGAAAAACCCGAAAGCAAGCGTGCTGGTACTCAACCGGCAGGATCAGCCCGAAAACCCCCGGTTCATTCGCGTGAAGACCGAAGGTGGGAAGTACGGGTTGACCAACGAAGGTTTTCGGGGGATGGGCGTCAAGCAGGGCGTCGGCTACGATTTTTCGGTACTCTCGCGAAACGTGGAGGGAAACCTGACACTGAAACTCGAACTCGTCAAACCCGACGGTCAGGTACTCGGCACGGCTTCGTTACCCCTGAATAGTACTGACTGGAAAAAGCATTCCGTACGTTTTACATCGAACGGTACCGAGCCCAAAGCCAAGCTCAATGTCTGGTTTGAGGGCACCGGAACGGCCGATCTGGACATGCTTTCGCTTTTCCCGAAGGACACCTGGAAAAACCGTCCGGGCGGCTTACGGGCCGATCTGGTCCAGTTGTTGGCCGATATGAAACCCGGTTTTCTGCGGTTTCCCGGTGGCTGTATCGTGGAAGGCATGGACCTGAGTAATCGGTATCAGTGGAAGAAGACGGTCGGACCGCTGGAAGTCCGTGAAGTAGCGATCAACCGCTGGAACAAGGAATTCAAACACCGCCTGACGCCCGATTATTTCCAGACGTTTGGACTGGGTTTCTTCGAATATTTCCAACTGGCGGAGGACCTTGGGGCCGAGCCCCTGCCCATTCTGAATTGCGGCATGGCCTGTCAGTACAACACGGCGGAAGTAGTACCGGTCGAGGAACTGGATCCGTACGTACAGGATGCCCTGGATCTGATTGAATTCGCGAATGGATCGACGGATACTAAATGGGGAAAACTCAGAGCAGACATGGGGCACCCGGCTCCGTTCAATCTTAAATTGCTGGGGGTCGGTAACGAGCAGTGGGGACCGCAGTATATTGATCGGTACGTAGTCTTTGAAAAAGCCATCAAGTCCAAATACCCGGAGGTTCGCCTGATTTCGAGTGCCGGACCGAATCCGGATGGGGAAGTATTCGGTTTTCTCAACGGGAAATTACGATCGCTGAAAGCCGACATTATCGACGAGCATTACTACCGCAAGCCCGAGTGGTTTCTGGAAAACGCGACGCGTTACGATGATTACGACCGCAACGGTCCCAAGATTTTCGCCGGAGAGTACGCGTCTCAAAGTAAAGATGTGGCCAGTCCTGAGAACCGGAATACTTGGCTTTGTGCCTTATCGGAGGCGGCTTTCATGACGGGTCTGGAACGGAACGCCGATGTTGTCCATATGGCCTCGTACGCTCCGCTGTTTGCCCACGCCGACGGTTGGCAATGGACGCCTGATCTGATCTGGATGAACAACCTGCAATCGTACGGAACCCCCAACTACTACGTGCAGAAGTTGTATTCGACCAATAAGGGTACCAAAGTGCTGCCCATCCTTTCCAATAATCAATTGATTACGGGCAAGGAACAACTGTACGCATCCGCTACGTGGGACGAACCGACGAAAGAGGTAATTCTGAAACTCGTCAACGCTTCCAATCAGTCGCAAACGCATACGGTCAATCTGGAAGGCGTCAAAAAGCTGGAAAATAAAGGCAAACGATTTACGCTGAAAAGCAGCGAACCGGGAGCCGTGAATAGCTTTGATCAGCCCAAGCAGGTGAGTCCGACGGAGGAAGAGCTGGCCGTAAAAGGAACCAAGCTCAACCTGACACTGGCTCCGCAGTCATTCACGGTCGTACGGGTAAAAGTAGTAAAGTAGTACTTGTTCTGTTGGTGCTCATGCAAGGCCGGGTTTGGTAATCCCGGCCTTCTTTTTATGCCGACTACAAGATTGAAATTCAGATTTCCTACGCTAAACCTCTGGACTATTCTATGCTTCGCTGGCTTCTGTTTCTTCTACCGGTATGGGCCTTTTCGCAGGCACCCGCTACGCACGATCCGAGTACCATTCTAAAAGAGGGCGATAAGTACTACTTCTTTTCAACCGGGCACGGCATCACGGTACATACCTCCACGGATTTAAAAAGCTGGCAGCAAACCGAACCCGTATTCAAAAAGGGGACCTGGCCGGAATGGATCAACACCAGCGTTCCCGGGTTCAAAGGCCACTTCTGGGCTCCCGATCTGCTGTTTATGAATGGGAAGTATTATCTGTACTATTCCTGTTCAACCTTCGGAGCTTCGACTTCGGCTCTGGGACTGGCGACGAACGTCACGCTCGATTCCGCTTCTCCGCAGTACCAGTGGCAGGATCAGGGCCTGGTGATCGAATCCAGCGACCGCAAAGGCTATAATGCCATCGACCCTAACCTGTTTCGCGATACGGACGGCAGCGTTTATCTAACGTACGGTTCGTTTTTTGGTGGAATTGCGACGGTGGAACTGGATACGTCAACCGGAAAAATCAAGACGGGAGCCACACTAACGAAAATCGCGGGCGGCAACGCTTCGGACTGGGAAGCCGCCTGTCTGATCAAAGAAGGAAAGTACTACTACCTGTTCGTGAATAACGGCCTGTGCTGTAAGGGAGTGAATAGCACGTACACCATCGTAGTAGGCCGTTCAGAACAACCCTTGGGACCGTTTCTGGACGCTACGGGTAAGGATCTGACGAATGGGGGAGGAACGATAGTACTGCGAACGTCAGGAGAATTTATTGGTCCGGGCCACGTGGGATTACTCGCCGAGAAACGACTGGTATCCACGCATTACTACGATGCCAATGATAGTGGTAAATCGAAACTGCGATTACTGAAGCTTCAGTTTAAAAAGGGCTGGCCGATCCTGACGCCCTAAGTTTATCCATCAAAACCAGGCTAACGAACTTTGCATTTGGTTACAAGCTATCTATCGTTAAAAACGTAGTAATGGCCCGTTCATTCCCATCTTTATTCCATATTTCGAAGCTTAAATAATTTTAAAAAATATATGGTAAATACAAAAATATTGTGTTATTTCGACACGATTTAAATGTATTCGTTTACAGCCTCCTGGTACCCCTATGCTTCTGAAGTATCCTCATTCCAACCGCGTGCTGGTTGCCACCGATTGTATCATTTTTGGCTTCGATGGCGAGGAACTGAAGTTGTTAGTGATTAAACGAAACTTCGAGCCAGAGCAGGGGAAATGGTCTCTGATGGGCGGATTTCTGAACGAAAACGAAGATCTGGAAGTAGGGGCTAAACGCATTCTGCACGAACTGACGGGATTGGAGAACGTGTACATGGAACAACTGCATACTTTCGGTGAGGTGCAGCGTGATCCAGTCGAGCGAACCGTATCCGTTAGTTTTTACGCGTTAATCAACATTTCCGATCACGATGCAGAATTAGCCCGTTCGAAAAATGCGTACTGGCAAAGTCTGGAAACCATGCCGGATCTGATTTTCGATCACAGTCGGATGGTGCAAATGGCCCTGCAACGCCTGCGGTACAAAGCGGCCCTGCATCCCATTGGTTTTGAATTACTTCCCGAAAAATTTACGATTCCTCAGCTACAGCGTTTATACGAAGCCATTTACAGTCAGGCTTTCGACCGCCGGAATTTTAGCCGGAAGATTCTTTCCACAAAACTGCTGAAAGATACGGGCGAAAAAAACGAACAAAGTCTGACGAAAAAAGCCATCGTGTACCGGCTCGATCAGGAACGATACCAGAAACAGTTCAATGCCTTCATTCACTTTATCAGTGATTTTTAATCGCCAGATTGTAAGGTTTTCAAGGGCGAACCAACGTCTTGAGTAGAGTTAAGAAACGAGAGGGAATACAGGTTCGAGCCATAAGAAATGCCGCAAAAAGCGTCGAATGGTGTCCGTGTATTATAATGAATGTGTCAGATTAACACTTTAGCATACAAATGGAAACAAAATACGTCATTGGCGTAGACTACGGAACGGATTCCGTACGGGCTCTGGTACTGAATGCTCAGACAGGAGCGGAGGTAGGAACGGCGGTATACGAGTACCCCCGCTGGAAACAGGGTTTGTACTGCGATGCTCCGCATTCCCAGTTTCGCCAGCATCCCTTGGATTATCTGGAAGGACTGGAATTTTCCATCAAAGGAGCCCTGGCCAATACTACGGACGAAGTACGCCAGAACGTAGTCGGGATATCCGTAGACACCACGGGTTCGACCCCCGGCCCGGTGGATGAAAACGGTACGCCCTTGTCCTTGCTGCCCGAATTTGCCGAGAATCCCAACGGTATGTTCATCCTCTGGAAGGATCACACGGCCAATAAGGAAGCTCAGGAAATCAATGATTTAGCCCATTCCTGGGATCTTGATTTTACGAAGTACGTCGGTGGTATCTATTCTTCCGAGTGGTTCTGGGCAAAGATTCTGCGTACGCTTCGCGTGGATGAAAAAGTACGGGAAAAAGCGTTTTCCTGGGTGGAACATTGCGACTGGGTTTCGGCCGTTTTGACGGGAAATACGAACCCATTAACGCTGAAACGCAGCCGTTGTGCCGCTGGGCATAAAGCCCTCTGGCACGAAGACTTCGACGGTCTGCCTTCCGAAGATTTTCTGACTCAACTCGATCCGTTACTGACGGGCATTCGTGGTCGCCTTTTCCACGACACCTATACGTCGGACGAAGCCATGGGCAAAATCTCGAAGGAATGGGCTGAAAAGCTGGGTATTTCCGACGAGGCCATCATCGGCGTAGGAGCTTTCGACGCCCACATGGGAGCCGTAGGCGGTACGATCGAAGCGTATTCGCTTTGCAAAGTGATCGGTACGTCTACCTGCGATATGCTGGTAGCTCCGACGGAAGAAATCGGTAATCTACTGGTACGCGGCATCTGCGGTCAGGTGGATGGTTCGGTCATTCCCGGTATGCTGGGGATGGAAGCAGGGATGTCGGCCTACGGAGATATTTACGCCTGGCTGCAACGCCTGGTACTGCAACCGGTTCGCGAATTACTCGGGGAAGAAGCAGCCGAAACGCTGCGTAAACAACTCATTCCACACTTATCCGAAAAAGCGGCTCAACTGCCCGTGACCGAAAACGATGCAGTCGCGATCGACTGGTTCAATGGTCGCCGCACGCCCGACGCCAATCATACGCTAAAGGGAGCTATCATGGGCCTGAATCTGGGGAGTGATACGGCTCGGGTATTCAAAGCTCTGGTGGAAGCAACGGCTTACGGTTCCAAAAATATCGTGGATCGTTTCGTGCAGGAAGGCGTCCCCATCAAGCAGGTCATTGCCATTGGTGGCGTCGCTCGCAAGTCGGCTTTTGCCATGCAAACCCTGGCGAACGTACTGGACATGCCCATCAAAATTGCTAAATCCGATCAGGCTTGTGCCCTGGGTGCGGCCATGTTTGCCTCCGTGGCAGCGGGTCTGTACGCCAACGTGAGCGAGGCTCAGGAAGCCATGTCTTCCGGGTTCGACGCCATTTATGAACCGCAGCCGGACAAGGTGGAAGTTTATAAAGTGCTTTACCAAAAGTTCCTGGATTTGGGTCAGTTTGTGGAGTTTGGCCCGCAGGAACCGGCGATACTCGGGCATTCGTAAGGTGAAGTCCAAATTCACTACAAGTGGATTCGGAATTTGTAATTCCAACAGAAACTAGTCATTGATATTCAGAAGTATACACCATGATTGACTTAAAACAATTTGAAGTCTGGTTCGTAACGGGTAGCCAGCATTTGTACGGCGAGGAAACGCTTCGTCAGGTAGATGAACATTCCAAAACCATCGCCGAGCATCTGGATCGGTCGTTGCCCGTACGGGTGGTTTTCAAACCCGTCGTGAAGACTTCGGAAGAAATTTACCGCATCATTCAGGAGGCCAACGTAGCTCCGAACTGTGCCGGGATCATTACCTGGATGCACACGTTTTCGCCCGCTAAAATGTGGATTCTGGGGTTGAAAGCTCTGCAAAAGCCCATGCTGCATTTGCATACGCAATTCAACCGGGATATTCCCTGGGGTGAAATTGATATGGACTTCATGAACCTGAACCAGTCGGCCCACGGCGACCGCGAATTCGGTTTCATGATGTCCCGGATGCGACTGAACCGGAAAGTAGTAGTTGGTCACTGGGAGCAGGAAGATGTGATTGCACAAATCAGCACCTGGTCCCGCGTATCGGCGGCTCGTTACGAAATGCAGGGCATGAAAGTCGTTCGTTTCGGCGACAACATGCGATACGTAGCCGTAACGGATGGTAACAAAGTATCCGCGGAAATGACCTTTGGGTATTCGGTGAATACACACGGCGTTGGCGATCTGGTACAGGTCGTAAACCAGATTTCGGATGCGGAAATCGACCGACTGGTTGCCGTTTACGAGGAAGAATACCGCGTGGTGAACTCCCTGCGGCAGAATGGTGAGTTCCGCCAGTCGCTGCGGGAAGCGGCTCGTATCGAGCTGGGACTGCAAGCATTCCTGGAAGACGGAAATTTCAAAGCCTACACCGACACCTTCGAAGATTTGCACGGACTGGTCCAATTGCCCGGTATTGCTTCGCAGCGACTGATGGCCGCAGGCTACGGTTTCGGTGGCGAAGGCGATTGGAAAACGGCGGCCATGGTACGTACCATGAAAACGATGGCAAGCGGTCTGCCGGGTGGTAACTCGTTCATGGAAGACTATACCTATCACTTCAATCCGGCGAATAAACTCGTATTGGGGTCGCACATGCTGGAAATCTGTCCGTCGATTGCCGACGCTCAGCCTTCCTGCGAAATCCATCCGCTGGGTATCGGTGGCAAGGCCGATCCGGTGCGTCTGGTGTTCAATTCAGCGGCGGGTCCGGCGATCAACGTTTCGATCATCGACGTTGGAAACCGTTTCCGGATTCTGGTGAACGAAGTAGAAGCCGTAGCCGCTCAGGAAGAACTGCCCAAGCTGCCCGTAGCCCGCGTACTGTGGAAACCCCAACCGGATATGCAAACGGGTTGTGCAGCCTGGATTCTGGCCGGCGGTGCTCACCACACGGTATACAGCCAGAACCTGACGACGGAATACATCGAGGACTTCGCCGATATGTTCGGTACGGAACTCGTAGTCATTGATAAAGATACTACCCTGCGTCAGCTCAAAAACGAGCTTCGCTGGAATGACGTAACGTATCGCTAGTAGGAGGGGAAGTTTGAGGAGTAGGAGGTTTGAGTGGGTTTGAAGGGTATAACGTTTGAGCGTTTTGAAGTTTGAAAAGTATAAGGTTTAAAAAGGGTTAGGTTGAAGGGAGTAGAACGGGGCCGTTTCGGGTTCGTGCATTCCTGAATAGCAAGGACTCTTCCAAAAGCAAACCTTGTACTTTTTAAACCTACTCCAACCCGCAGGATCGGGTTATAAAGGAAAACACTCTTTCAAACCTTCTACTCTTCAAACGTCAAACCCTTCAAACCTTATACTTCTCAAACTCACTCAGACTGCAACCCCCTGCCAGCTTACTCAACATTCAAACCCCATGAGTTATCAGAGCTTAAAAGAAGAGTGCTACGAGGCGAATATGCTGCTGCCCAAGCTCAACCTCGTTGTATTTACGTTCGGCAATGCTTCGGTAGTAGACCGGGAGAAGGGCGTATTTGCCATTAAACCCTCGGGTGTACCCTACGAATTTTTGCGTCCCGAAGACATCGTCATCTGTGATTTCGATGCCCAGGTAGTCGAAGGTACCAAACGTCCTTCGTCGGATACGAAGACGCACGCCGTACTCTTCAAAAACTGGGAAAAGATCGGTGGCATTGTGCATACGCACAGTACGTACGCAACAGCCTGGGCTCAGGCTCAGCTGGATATTCCGATTCTGGGTACGACCCACGCCGATCACCTGACGACGGACATTCCCTGTGCTCCGCCGATGGACGACGAAATGATCAAAGGCAACTACGAATACGAAACCGGTTATCAGGTACTCAACGAATTCGAGCGGCGTAACCTTTCCTACGAAGAAGTCGAGATGGTTCTACTGGGCAATCACGCTCCGTTTACCTGGGGGAAAACGGCGGAAAAAGCCGTGTATAACGCCGGGGTACTCGAAGCCGTGGCCCAGATGGCGTATTTGTCCTGTACCCTGCGTCCGGACGTACCTCGCCTGAAACAGACGCTGATTGACAAACACTTTTTCC
Organism: Siphonobacter sp.; assembly: GCF_048595215.1. Lineage (NCBI taxonomy): Bacteria > Pseudomonadati > Bacteroidota > Cytophagia > Cytophagales > Cytophagaceae > Siphonobacter > Siphonobacter sp. The sequence goes on along the minus strand of NZ_JBMDWJ010000161.1, from coordinate 17,186 downwards.
GCAAACATGGGAAAGATGCTTACTACGGACAAGGCTGCTAGGCAATCCTAACCCACGAAATAATACGTATCGCTACGGACGGTGCCGTCGGTAGCGATACGTTTAACAATCCCCTTCTGCAAAACTAATCTTACTCTAAACCCATTTATGACACTCGGTCTTGAATCGCTGGACTACACGATTTTCCTGGTTTATTTCGTGATAGTGGCCGTATACGGTTACTGGGTCTTCAAAAACAAAGGCAAACAAACCGCCGATTCCAAGGATTTCTTCCTGGCGGAAGGTTCGCTTACCTGGTGGGCCATTGGTTCCTCCATCATTGCTTCTAACATTTCTGCCGAACAGTTTATTGGCATGAGCGGTCAGGCCTTTCAATTGGGTCTGGCGATTTCGGTGTACGAATTAGTCGGTGCGTTTTCTCTGATTATCATTGCCGTATATTTCCTGCCGATGTACATCAAGAACAAGATTTACACCATGCCGCAGTTTCTACAGGTACGTTACGACGGACGGCTGGCAACGATCATGGCGGTATTCTGGCTCTTGCTGTACATTCTCGTCAACCTAACCTCGATTATTTACCTGGGGGCGATCAGTCTGGAAAAAATGACGGGTTTTGGCTTCATGCCCTCGGCTATTTTCCTGACGGTTTTTGCGGTATTCATCACGCTAGGTGGGATGAAGGTAATCGGTTACACCGACGTGATTCAGGTGGTTTGTCTGGTGGTAGGGGGTCTGGCTACGACCTATCTGGCTCTGGATTTGCTGTCCGACCGGGTGGGTACGGGAGCAGGCGTTTTTGAAGGACTGGGCCTGTTGAAAGAAAAAGCCGACAGTCACATGCACATGGTCTTCTCGCCGGGTGAGTATCAGGTACACGACGGACGCGGTGGCTTCATCGATGCCTACAATCAGTTACCGGGTCTGATGATGTTTATCATTGGCGGTCAATGGATTGTGAACTTCAACTACTTCGGCTGTAACCAGTACATCACGCAACGGGCCCTCGGAGCCGACCTCAAGACGGCCCGAAACGGTCTGCTGTTTGCGTCTTTCCTGAAAGTAATGATGCCCTTTATCGTGGTATTGCCCGGTCTGGCGGCGTATGTTTTGTTCCAGGAAAATGCCGATCCGGCGATTGTGAGCGGTATTACCGAAGGAGGGGTCGTTAAGCCCGATAATTCGTATCCGGTACTGCTGAACCTCCTGCCTACGGGTCTGAAAGGTCTAGCCTTTGCGGCTCTGACGGCGGCTATCGTAGCTTCGCTAGCCGGAAAAGCGAACAGTATCTCGACCATTTACGTACTCGATATTCACAAGAAATTCTTCAATGCCAATCTGAACGAAAAACAAACCGTACGCCTGGGTCGTCTTTCCATCGTGGTGGCCTTTGGTATCGCGTTGCTGCTGAGTCCGTTCCTGCGGAACTTTGGTCAGGGCTTTGAGTACATTCAGGAGTATACGGGCTTCATTTCACCGGGTATTCTCGCGATTTTCTTACTGGGTTTCTTCTGGAACAAAGCCACGGCCAATGGTGCTTTGGTGTCGGCTCTGCTGAGTATTCCACTCTCAACGCTGTTCAAATATCAGGCTCCGGATATGCCCTTCCTCAACCGAATGGGTACAGTCTTCTGGATTTGCGTAGCCGTGCACGTAGCCATCAGTTTGCTGGAATCCAAAGGCAGGGCCAACCCCAAGGCCTTCGCTATCGAATCCAGCTGGTTTAAAGTATCCACCTCCTTCCTCGTCGGAGCCCTGACTATTACCGGGTTGATTCTGACGATTTATGGGGTCTTCTATTAAGCGTTGTTGCGTTTTGAGTTTAGAGTTGTTTTCTCCCAAATCGTTCATGATTCGTTTTTGAAATTATACCTATTGAGAAATTAGAAAGCTCGAGATACAGGTAAAGAGGGGATATTTAACTCTAAACCCAAAACCCACAATTACCTTTGCCGCATGAAAAAGAAAGCTTTAATCTTCGATATGGATGGGACGATGGTGGATAACATGATGGTACACCACCACGCCTGGCAGTCGAAACTGGCCGAGGTAGGGAAGGAGATGACGCTCGATGAAGTCATTGCTACCTGCCACGGTATGAATGATGATATTCTGGTTCGGATCTTCGGCGACCAGTATGCGTTTGAGGAACGCGACCGCATTTCCGCCGAGAAGGAAGCCCGCTACCGGGAAATTTTCCTGGAGCAGCTTCGCCTCATTGATGGCTTACCCGAGTTACTGGCCAGAGCCGCCGAACTGGATATTCCGATGGGGATCGGTACGGCGGCCCGGTACGAAAACGTGGATTACGTGCTGGATAACCTCAACATCCGGCATTACTTCAAAGCCATCGTTTGTGACCGTGACGTCAAGAAAGGCAAGCCCGATCCCAGCGTATTTTTTCAGGTTGCTCAGACGTTGGGTGTAGAGCCGGAGGAATGTCTGGTGTTCGAAGATTCCCCCACGGGAGCCCGTACGGCCTTCAACGCCGGTATGGAAGCCATCATCCTGACGACCACGCACAAAGCCGAAGAATTCGAAACGTTTACCAGCGTTCGGAAATGCGTGAAGGACTATACAGAGATTAAGCTGGAAGAGGAGTTGGCGAAGTAAGAAAATGCTGGACTTAAGTACTAAATCTTGGTACACCGTATCCAGTACTTGAAGATCAAATTTCCTATTTATGAATTGTAAAATTATAGCACGGAAATTAACCTAAATTACTATCCCAGTTGCGAACAACTTAGTAAACTCAAAAGGATTGATTAAAGACAAAGAGCTACTTCAATACCTGAAGTAGCTCTTTGTCTTTAATTAAGAAATTGCGTGAATAGTAGGTGATTATTCCGACTTAATCTTGATAAGTCGCGACTTTACACCGCATCCGCCTTTTCAACAATCACTGCCCCATTTTCTACCCGCCAGTTTTCCTGAAAGATCATCGTATCCTCTACGTCGATGTACTTCATCACGGCATTCAGTCCCTGTAGCGTCAGGTACGCGAAGCCATTGTAGCTCACATCCCGGCGGCGAAGACGGGTACGGATGCGGTCGTCCATGAAGTAGATCGGATCGTGGGTTTCGGGGGCTTTAAGTTCTACGGGCATCCCGCCGTGGCCGATGCAGCGGCCGTGTACCGTCAAACTATTTTTCAGTTCCTGCGTATGGTAAATCACCATGCGGTGTTCATGTCCGTAGATCCACGCAACGGGACGGGTAGCTTCGCCCAAAATTTCGCGGAGCTGTTCGCCGGGTTTAGGAAAGGCATTTCGAAATACCGAAAAAACGGGATGGTGGCTCAGAAAGATAAGGCCGCGGGTATCGCTAGCATCACCCAGTTTTACCTGCTCCCGTAGCCATTGAACCTGCGAATCTTTCAAACGACAATCGGGCGGGTTGATGATTTCCATAATCGGATTTCGAACGGAGGTATAGCCTGTATCCAGTCCAATGATCCGCCAATGGTCGTTTTCCAAACAGAAAAAACCCGCTTTCTGCGAAACGCGTACCCCCGCCTGATCGACGCCCATGCGGGGGAGCAGTTCTTCAAAGAAACCGCGGCCGTTGGAGTACATTTCATGATTCCCCGACAAGGCCAGACTGCCCTGCGTACCCCAGGGCCAGGAGGCATCCGGATTCAGAAAGTTGGCCCGTATCTCTTTCGGAGCCCCGACGAAATAAACGTCTCCCAGGTGTAAGGTATAGTCAGCCTGATACCGGGCTACCAACCGGCCTACCAGATCGGATTCAATGGTATCCGTGGCCCAGTCGGAAAGCAGGGCCAGAGTCGCCTCATTGGGAATTCGATACACACCCGAATCCCCGTCCTTGGGATACGACTGATACGGATAGCGTTTCCCAAATCGGCTTTTGAAATAATGGTAGACGAAACCGAAGAAATTCGACCAGAAAAACTGCCGGAGTTTGTAGGTAACCGTATCCGTCGGTACCACTTCCTCTTCAAACTCGTTTTGCAGGGTTTTGAGGTGATTTTCGACCTTATTATGACTCAGATTAACGTATTGCTTGCTGGAACGCACGGATGATCAGTTTAGCGGAGAAAGGTTTCGTTAGAAGAAGTACCAAAAGCCAGCGAAGATGTTTTCAAATGAGAAGATCTTACTAACAAAAAACGTCCCTTCCGGTAAGAAAGGGACGTTTTCATACATAAACAAATACTAGCTTTCCAGCGGTGGAATCCGCAGTACCTGACCGGGATAGATCAGATCGGGATCTTTCAGCATGGGCTTGTTGGCTTCAAAAATGACGGGGTATTTCATGACATCGCCATAAAACTTGCCCGCAATTTTAGAAAGCGAATCGCCTTTTTCTACGGTGTGATACTGTGCCTCGGGTTTCGGAGCCGTCACACGGATGCGGTTATCTACCTGTTCTACGCCAGTGACGTTACCCACAGTCAGAGCAATTTTTTCAGCGTCTTCCTGCTTGTCTACTTCGCCTTCCAGTACAACTGTCGAACCAGCCGTTTTGATGGTCAGGTTTTTGTAGGCTAGACCCAGGCTTTTTACTTTTTGTAACAAGGCTCCGGCCCGCAGCGGTTCTACTTCTTCCGGCTTGGCCTGAGCCACTTTGGTTTCTTCATCTTTACTACCGAAGAGGTTTTCGCCGACCCCTTTCATGAATGAAATCAGTCCCATAAGGATTGAGAGTTAAGGTTGAATACAAGTGAGTGTTCCTTACGAAATACAGAAAATGTCATTCCAGCACATCTTCAGATCAGGAACGGGCGAAAAGTAAGTATTTTTACGGAAAATATTGAGGAATTACTGCCAAATTCCCAAGCGGTACGAAATCAACAACTCGTTGCCCCGCCAAAAAGATAAGCGTTGATTGCGTAAATCGCCGAAAATCAGTACGTCTTCTGAGGTAAGCGGGGGAACTTTCGCCAGCTGAGGCAACGAAGTATTTAACGAATCTCCTTGACAGGCACAGGGCATATGCTGTCGGAATTCGTTAAGGATCATTAATAAAGCTTTGGTGTCTTCGACTTCGTGTTCCCGATTGTTCTCAATCTTTTGCCGTACGCGTCGCAGGTAATTTTCGTAAAAAGGCTCAAATTCAAAGCGGAGCATGGGGAAATCCCGCAGAAACACCGCCGCATTTTTGTACAGTTGAAAGTGAGGCGGATCGACAAAACCCACGAAATCACCACCCCATACTAATTGATAGTACGGCGTCAATTCCCCAATGGCTATGTACGGACCTGCGTTACGGACGAGGCGACCCCGCCGGAAAAAGCCCAGGTCGGCAGCCAGTCCCAGCTGGTGAAACGAAATCGGAGCCATACTGCGGCCTCGTCCCAGCAGTTTGGTCTGTAGTTCCGCACTTCGAAGGTCAGATATGACTTTTACTTCGTAGTTGGGCAACTGACGACGCAGCGAATCCACGAGTGAATCGCGGCGGGCCAGAAACACCTCACGCGTGGTATTGAGCAGCCAGGACCAGCGATCGTACAGATAAATGGGTTCGTCGGTTGCCGAAGCGAGGTACGTGTGCCGTTGTATACTGTCTAAAGGCGTAGTGGGGGAGCCTAGCGAGTCCGCGATTGAACCCGTCCGATGCGAACCCAGAAAGCGGACCGTACCTTTTTCATCCGCAACAAAGGCCAGCACCCGGTTGACGCCAATGGTTTTTTCGCGGATACTGTCCGTGCTGTACAGGGGGAGAATCAAATCATACAGGCTTAAGGCACTGACGCGTCGGGTACTGTCACAACGCAAAGCTTCCCAGCCGGGCAGGGCCTGCGGGAGTTGCCCGCAGGCCTGAAAGATGGTTCCGAAAAACAGGCAAAAAAGAATAAATCGCTTCAAATCGTTTCTTGTTCGTACTTTAAAAAGAGCTCGTAAAGCTTACGGGTAACGGCCCCCGGGTGTCCGGTTCCGATGGGTTTCTGATCAATTTTAGTAACGGGAACAATCCGTTTGGTCGACCCTGTAGTGAAAAGCTCGTCGGCCTGAAGCGTTTCTTCCAGCGTAACCGGACGCTCTTCCACCCGCAAAATCTGCGGAGCAAATTGGATGATGTGTTTCCGGGTAATGCCGCGTAACATGCCTTCGGCGGGCGTAATGAGCGTATCGCCTTTCACGACAAACACATTGGAACGGGATGATTCGGTAATCAGACCGTTTTCGTAATACAATACGTCGTCGGCTCTTATTTCGCGTTGCTTTCGTAATAAATAAATCGGCAACAGGTAATCCAGTGACTTGACTTCGGCGAGTTGGCGTTGGTGTTCAACGCTCATGAAGTGCAGGCCTTCGTCCGGACTTTTGAACTCGAAGGGCTTAGGAATAACGAAAAAATTGGGCGTTTCAGCGGGAGCAAACCCATCGGGAGAGTAGCCACCGGTCAGTACTAGTTTCAAACCCAGCAGAGCGTGCGGGTTCAGACGGATCAGTTCGGCAATAATTTCGCGAAGCTGCTCCCGACTGGCGGGAATCGTCAGACCCATCAGTTCCGCCGAACGCTCAAAGCGGTCGAGGTGGTCTTCCTGAAAAATGGGATGACCGTCCATGGCCCGGAAAAAATCAAAAATGCCATAGGCCCGCAACAGGCCCAGGTCGGTGATATGAAGTTGGGCTTGTTCTTCGGGAACGAACGAGCCGTTGACAAAAAAAGTAGCTGCCATGTTGAAGAAAGATATCGTCGGTCAAAGATAAGGATGGGATTTTTGATTCTTTCTCAAAGACTAATGATTACGTTTTGTAAGCAAGGTTTGAGTAGTGTATCTGTATAGATGTAGGAATTGATAAGTTCTAAATAACTGATAATTATAAACTGGCAACTAGTTTGATAGGATCACTATTTCGTCCTGTTGAGTGGGCTGGTCATTTAGTCCGTATACATTCCATGCCGGCACGCCCGCCGCTCTTTTCATGCCGCTTTAGGCCACCGCATTGCGGTGGGCCATAGCAGGCTGTCGTTAGGCGTGGAGAGGTCCAGCCTGGAAGGCTCAATGGCTACAAGACGGACTTATCTAAAGCACCAAACCCCGTCTAGGTGAATAACGAAGCTTCAAAGAATCAACACACTATGCAATGAAGAGAAGTTACGAGCCCGAACAAGGCCCAGATACATTCTAGCCAACCGCTAGGTCTTCTGCATCCACTCCATAATCCGAATCACCTCACAGGCTTCCCGTACATCATGCACCCGCAGGATCTTCGCTCCTTTTTGCAGAGCAATCGTATTGAGCACCGTCGTACCGTTGAGAGCTTCGGCGGGGGGGATGCCCAGTTTTTTCCAAATCATACTCTTACGGGATAAGCCAATCAGGAGCGGTAACTGAAAAATTTGCAGGGCTTCGACCTGAGCCAGTAGCTGGTAGTTCTGATCCGCGTTTTTAGCAAAACCAAAACCGGGGTCCAGAATAATATCTTTAATACCTGCCTGCCGGGCCAGGTGTACCCGCTGAGCCAGTTCATCGATAACTTCCGTTAGCAGGTTTTGATATTGATTCAGACTCCCCATCGTCTGGGGTGTCCCCCGCATATGCATGAGTACGTAGGGAACGTTGAGTTCGGCGACGGTGGCAAACATCGCCTCGTCCAGTAATCCGCCTGACACATCGTTGACCATTACTGCACCCGCTTCAACGGCTCGGCGAGCGACGCCCGAACGAAAGGTATCCACCGAAAGCAGTGTTTCTGGAAATGCTTCTAAAATGGTCTCTACGGCAAGTACAACCCGACGACCCTCTTCTGCTTCCGAAACTTCGGCGGCACCGGGCCGGGTGGAGTACCCGCCAATATCCAGAAAAGTAGCTCCTTCAGCGAGCATCTTCTGAGCCTGCTGGCGAATGCGATCCGGGTCTTCAAAGCGGCTGCCCGCGTGGAAAGAATCGGGCGTAATATTGAGTATTCCCATCACCACCGGCTTTTTTAGCGATACGATTTGCCCCCGGCAGTTGAGCGTAGAGGGGGTAGAAAGAAGTGCTTGCATCGTGTAAAATTACGATTAGAAGGGGCTAAAAAGGCCCTGCAATCCAATTCTGACAACTATATAATAGCTATTCAGGAAATTTCCCGGAAATATCCAATATTGACTTTGGCAATACGCGAATCGTGGGCTATTTTTGCGGGCAAATTTGCAATCTCCCAGTAACTACTCATATTCAATGGCAAACGCAGTCAATAAAGGTAAGATTACCCAAGTGATCGGACCGGTTGTGGACGTGAGTTTCGAAGAAGAAGGTTCGTCCTTGCCGGCAATCCTTGATGCCCTCGAAGTAACGAAACCCAACGGTCAGAAAGTGATCCTGGAAGTGCAGCAGCACTTAGGCGAAGATCGCGTACGTGCGATCGCCATGGACGCGACCGAAGGTTTGTATCGGGGTATTGAGGTGCTTCACTTTGGTTCGACCATTGTAATGCCATCCGGCGATGCCATCCGTGGTCGCCTCTTTAACGTGGTAGGTGATGCCATCGATGGTATGCCACAACCCAGTGCACAAGACAGCCTCTCTATTCACCGGAACGCTCCTAAGTTCGACGAACTGGCTACTTCAACGGAAGTATTGTTCACGGGTATTAAAGTAATCGATTTGCTCGCTCCTTACGTAAAAGGGGGTAAAATTGGTCTGTTCGGTGGTGCCGGTGTAGGTAAAACCGTATTGATCCAGGAGCTGATCAACAACATTGCTAAAGTATACGGTGGTTTGTCCGTATTCGCTGGTGTAGGTGAACGTACGCGGGAAGGAAATGACCTGCTTCGCGAGTTTATCGAATCAGGGGTAATCAAGTACGGTGAAGCCTTCAACCACTCCATGGAAGCGGGTGGATGGGATTTGTCGAAAGTAGACGACGAAGCTTTGAAAGATTCCAAAGCGACGCTCGTGTTCGGACAGATGAACGAGCCTCCGGGAGCACGTGCACGGGTAGCCCTTTCGGGTCTGACCGTGGCTGAGCACTTTCGTGATGGTGACGGCGAAGGTCAGGGTCGTGACATCCTGTTCTTCATCGACAACATCTTCCGCTTTACGCAGGCTGGTTCTGAAGTATCGGCTCTATTAGGCCGGATGCCTTCAGCCGTAGGTTATCAGCCCACGCTGGCTACCGAAATGGGTGCCATGCAGGAGCGGATTACGTCAACCAAGCGTGGTTCCATTACTTCCGTACAGGCCGTTTACGTACCTGCGGATGACTTGACTGACCCCGCTCCGGCAACGACGTTTGCTCACTTGGATGCTACGACGGTATTGAGCCGTAAGCTTTCTTCGCTGGGTATCTATCCCGCCGTGGATCCGTTGGATTCAACCAGCCGTATCCTGAGCCCGGATGTATTGGGCGACGCTCACTACGATTGTGCAATGGCCGTGAAAATGATTCTGCAACGTTACAACGAATTGCAGGACATTATCGCCATCCTTGGTCTGGACGAATTGTCAGAAGAAGATAAACAAACGGTATCACGGGCTCGTCGCGTACAACGCTTCCTGTCTCAGCCCTTCCACGTAGCCGAGCAGTTTACGGGCTTGAAAGGCGTATTCGTTTCGATTGAAGAAACCATCAAAGGCTTCAACAAAATCATGTCGGGTGATTACGATCACCTGCCAGAAGCTGCCTTCAACCTGGTAGGTACGATCGAAGACGCGGTCGTAAAAGGGGAGAAACTGCTGGCAGAAGCTTCTAGATAGTTTACAGTTTCTGGTTTTCAGTTGACAGCGAAAGCTTGTTGAGCCTTTACGGTCAACTGAAAACCGCAAACTGAAAACCGCAACGGCGGCCGCTCAAAACTGTAAATAGAAGACTGACTATGTTCATCGAAATCATTACTCCCGATAAGAAAGTTTTTGCCGGAGAAGCAACTTCGGCTTCATTTCCGGGTACGCAGGGTTCCTTTCAGATTCTAAACCATCACGCCCCCCTGGTGAGTACAATGGGTAAAGGCGAAGTGATTGTAGAATCAAAAGAGGGCCAAAAAACGTACATCGTAGATGGGGGCGTAGTGGAAGTACTCAATAATAAGATTCTGGTTCTGGCCGAAGCCATTTTATAAAAGCTGTGCTAACGTTTCGTGCGTTAGTCGCTGATAGTCCCGCAAGTTTTAAAACCTGCGGGACTATTTTTTTTGCCGTTTATCCGAAAGCCGGAATTTGGTAGTTTTGCTCCGAAAATATTCGGATGAAGTTCGGCGTTAACGAAGGTGTTTTTAAGTACAACATTCCATGAAAAAGCGACTACTGTTTAGTTTGATCGGGGCCCTGCTGCTCGGAGCCGTGCAGGCCCAGGTAACGGTGAAACCCCGGGTGGAAGGGCAAACGGCCGCGGATGTGTTCATTACCAAGGTAGAGCTAACCAGCCAATTTACCATTGTGTACATGCGGTACGAAGATCCGCCATTGAATATTCAGGACCGCTGGTTGCGAAAACTGAATCCGCAAATGCAGGAGACGTCGTACAGCAACGTCGCTGTTGATCCAGAGAGCGATTTACGGGTGAATCAGAAGGGGAATTTATACTCATTCAAGTTCATCAAGGCCGTAGGCATTCCGGTAAGACCCGATAAACGGGATGTGCAGCCGGGGGATGTGATCAATTTCGCGGTCTATTTCGAACGTCTCGAACCGGGCATGGAGGACTTTGATCTGTTTGAATGCCGGGATCGGGCCAACGGTTGGCGGTGCTGGAATTTTTATCACATCCATATTAAAAATCCAGCGGACAAAACGAAAAAGGATACCAAAGCTCCAGCGGTTGCTCAGGTCTCTAAAAAAACGCCTGAAGTTGCCACGGTACTGCTGAGTGGTCAGGTATACGACGCCGTAACCAAGGAACCGCTGGAAGGAAAAATTACTGTATTACGGGCGGGAGCGAAAGCAGACACGCTTCGAACCATCGGAAGTACGGGCGTTTTCCGGAAAAACGTGCGGCCCGGAAGTTATCAGCTTTCAACGGTAGTACCGGGTTACGAAACGATGACGGCGACGGTAACGGTGAAGGATAATGCCGTAGAAAAAGACTTCTATTTACGTACTGGCAAAAAACAATCTGCACCCGCCGTTGCTCCACCCGTAGCGACTGCTCCGGTTAAGCCAACACCTCCACCCGCGACTACTTCGTCGTCTATGGAAGATTTGAAAGCGGAAGTAGGCTCTAAGATTGAATTAAAGAACATTCTCTTTGAAACGGGCAAAGCCGTACTACTCACCGAATCGCAGGAAAATCTGACTCAGGTGGTTGCCTGGATGAAGAAAAATCCAACGGTTGAAATTCGACTGGAAGGTCATACGGATGCCATCGGCGATTCGCAGAAAAACATGGAATTATCCATCGAGCGGGTAGAAACCGTTAAACGGTACCTTGTCAATAATGGCATTAACGCCTCGCGTATCGAGGCGAAAGGCTTCGGCGATACGCGACCGCTGAGTACCGCTAAAAGTGACCAGGAACGCAAGGTAAACCGACGGGTTGAACTCATCGTAACCAAGAAGTAATCAATCAGGTAGAGACGCGGTTATCGCGTCTCTACTGCTTTAAAACCTTCCGATAAAGTAGACCCCCGCAAACGCAGTGAAGGGTTATAGTACGGAGAACAGGGCAAAGCCGCATCCTGGCAACTACTCCAATAGCCCTTGATGCCATGAATTACGCGGGGATCGTCCGTGGCTACGTACATTCGCTGACCCTGTAACGGGTAGGAAGTCAGCTGAGCCGCTGGATACGAATCAGGAAATATCAGCGGACTGGCTTGCCGCTTGAAGGAGGCATACAGCAGGGCCAAACTCAATACGCCAACGATTCCAAAACGGTACAAAGCCGGGACGGCCCTTCGATACGGAAGATATCCTACGACCAGAGCCGCGATGATGAAACCCATCCCAAAGCGGAATTCTGGTGCCGTAATGAACCAGAAAGCTACCCCGGCGTAGGCCGTCACCAGCACCCAAAACCAGTTGAGATACTGCATCAGAAAAGCAACAGTCTTCTTCCAGCGAAAACTGGCAAACAGGGGCCAGCCAAATAATAAAACCAACAGCAGTTGATCGGGTACGAGTTGTTGGGTAAACCAGTACGGGACCCAGCTAAAATCGAATAGGCCCTGTACCGGACTAAGTTTCGTACCGCCCGAAAGATTCAGTAATCCTTGTTCAATGACGCTTTTAGGTACTTTCCAGTCGAACGAAAACCAGTCGAGTAAGGGGGAAGTAGTGGGGTACAGGATATATCCCGTTAGGATCACATTGGCCGTCAGCCACCAGAGCAGGGGGAGCAGTCCTACTGCAATCAGGCGGGGAAGGAAGGCGTAATCTTTCTTGCGAAACGCATCAACGAATAAAAGAAGGGGAATGAGTAGGGCAACGAGTGTACTCATTTTGATGGTAAACGCCAATAACGTCAGCCACACCATCAACAAACGTTCGGACGGATTGGCGGGGCCTTCCATCTGCCGGATCAGCAGGAAAAAAAGTAAACCTACCAGCAACTGAGCCGGATGGTCAGGACTCGGCGAAGCGAGCCGCCAGTGCGAATGCCAAAGATACCATACCCCCAGTACCACAATGAGTACTTCACTGGGTTTGAAGCGTGTATTTTGCAAAAGAAGTAAGGCCCAGCACCAGACCACCGCCATGAGCCAGCCGTTGAGTACGTGAAAGGCATCAACCCCCAGAAATCGCAAGCTGAAAAAAGCCTCGGTTAGAAAGGAAGCGTTGTTGAAACCAAAGCGATAGTTCACGTTCGCTAGTCCCGGTACCACGGCATATTCCGAGATCCAGCGAATCATGGGAGCGTGGTAGCCGCCTGTATCCGCCACGCGGGGCAGGTGTGTCGTACGGGTTAGAATGACGAGAAAACCGAGCACGCTTACGCCCCAGAAAAACCAGGAACGCGGGAGTTGCAGCGTACGAACGACGCTAAGCCAGTACTTTCGACGAAGCCAGCCGCCAATCAATAGTCCCACTAACACCAGCAGGTGGACCGCTTGCCCTACGGGGACCAGTAGCCAGCCATACCCCAATCCATTCATCAGACCCGCCCAGCCGAGTATAGCCAGAAAAGGAAGCGGCACCTGCAGAGCGGTACGGCCCAGTTTCTGAAAGCCCATTCGTACCAGATCGCCCGCCAAAAGACAAAGCAGCGAGATGTACAGCCAGAGCAGCAGGGTAATCAGCATGAGAAAATAAGGTTAAACCGGGGTAACACAAATGGCTGATGCAAGCACCAGCCATTGTTTAATAATCGTACAAAGATACGCTTACTTCCGTCGAGAATCAATGACTACGCCTGCGACGATGAGCAGGATCAGGGCAATGTTACTGACCAGATCAATCGTCATGCCGGTTTTCCAAACGGGGGGATCGAACTTGAATTCAATCGTGTGCGTACCCGCTGGAATGCGTAAACCGCGTAAGAGGTAGTTCACCCGGATGTGCGGTACTTCCTTACCATCGATGTAGGATTTCCAATCAGTATTGCCTTTGTAGAAAATCTCCGAAAATACGGCCAGCTGTTCGCTGTTCGCCTTACTCTCGTACTTGAGTTGATCGGGCTGGTAGGCGACCAGTTGAATCGTATTCGTTGAATCGTACTGAAGGGTCGTCAGGCCTTTCAGATCACCCGCGTACCGTTGATCAATCAGGGCCGTTTGTTTGGGATTGAGCGTTTGCAGAGCCGTCATTTCCGCGTTGGCATCGGGAACCAGGCGGTAATTTTGCACGAACCAGGCATTCCCCAAAGCTTCGGGATTTTGCTGGGCTACGTCCTGGTTGCTTTGCGGGTCGCGTTGAATGACGTATTTGGCGTTGAGCATGTTGATCACCCCCATGAAGTTTTTGGGCAATGCATACTCCATCAGTTCCGAGTATCGCTTGAGTTTAGCCGCGTGGTATCCGCCCAGTGATTTGTGGAAGTACGAAGCGTTGGCATCGCTCATGAAGTAACCCCGATTATCCAACACCCGATAACTCAATCCTTTATCCTGTAAAATCTGCTCATCCACGGGCGAAGGGGCAATCCGCTCCTGTGCCTGCCGCTTGGTGGTAAAGTCGTCGTTATTGAAATACCGCTTGTCGATGAAGAAAAGATCGAAGTACGTTAGTGCAATCAGAACTACGACTAGTACCGTTTCTTTTACCTTATTCGTCACGTACAGCCAGACCAAACCCGTGGCCAGTACGATGAAGATCAGGGTACGTAACGCATCGGCCCGGAGAATAGAACCCCGGTCTTCAATCATAGCTCGCAAAACATCCGGACCAAAAGCGGGATCACCGAACATCTGTCCCAGCTGAGCACTCTCATTGGGCTTACGTAATTCGAGAAGAGAAGGACCTACTAACCACAATAGCAAAGCTAGACCACCCGTGAGAGCAAAGCTGGCAATTAGTCCCGTTTTGATTTCAGCAAAGCTGGGTTTCCGACTCAGTAACGTTTCGATAGCCAGTACCGCCAATAAAGCCAGTAGGAATTGGATGATACTGAGCGTCATAGTAACCGCCCGGAACTTGTTATAGAGCGGGAAGTGATCGAACATGAAATCACCAAAAGCCGCAAAGTTTTTACCCCAGGCAATGAAGAGCATCAGGATCGTAGCTCCCAGTACCCACCACTTGATCCGGTGTTGTACTACAAACAAACCCAGCACCGCCAGGAAAATGAGTACTGCACCCGCGTAAGCCGGACCACCATTGATGGGAAGATCACCCCAGTAGGTAGGCATACCTCCTTCAACAATCTGCTTGGCCTGAGCTGAATCGAGTCCGCGTTGCAGCAGTAATTTATACATATCGGAACCGTCTGTTAACGGTTCACCAGAAGCTCCGCCGTAGACGCGGGGAATCAGCAGAGTCAACGTTTCACCAATACCGTAACTGTACTCAAATGCATAACTACGATCCAGACCGTTTTGGGGAGCGGCAGTTGCTGCGGGAGCCGCTTGGCCGGGTTGGGTCGGTTTGGCCAGCGAAAGTTCCGTTTTACCGCGAGTGGTTTCTTTGGTATAGTCCAGCGTAACCAGTAAACGTCCACCGTAGCTACCGATACCAATGGCCGCCGAAACCGCCAGGACAATACCCGCGGTAATCAGGTTTTTCAGTCGACCTTCCTTAATCTGAACCACGGCTTCCATAATAATATAGGGAACCAGGGCCAGACCAAAATAGTAGGTAATCTGTAAGTGGTTCGAGGCTAGTTCCAGACAGAGAAACAAGGCCGTAACCGCTCCGCCGATCCAGTATCTACCCCGTAAAGCCAGCATTACCCCAGCCAGAATACCCGGCATATAAGCCAGTGCGTACATTTTGGAAACGTGTCCGGCTTTAATGAAAATCATGTTGTACGAACCAAAGGCAAAAGCTACGGCTCCGAGTACCGCCAGCCAGCGGCGTACGCCCATGGTGGTAAGCAGTACATACATACCCAGCATCATCAGAAAAACGATGCGGATGGTTTCGGGAATGATGAGTAAGGTAACGGCTACGGTCTTACCGACGAAGGTGTAGGGATAATCGCCAGCTACCATGTACGCAGGCATGCCACTGAACATTGAGTTGGTCCAGAGTGCCCAGCGGCCCGTCGCTTTGTAAAATTCATTGAGTTCCTGAGCACCCGCCTGGGCCTGCTGGATATCGTGCATACCCAGCACCTTGCCCTGCAAATTGGGCGAAGCGTATAGAGCAGCGAGTACAAACAGAACCAGTAGGGCGAGTAAATGAGGGAGTAACTTGCTTAGCGTGGATTTCATGCGTGCAGAGATAGAAACCACAAAAATAGAAGATACGGCAGACTGTGAAGCGTTGCAGGGGAAAAAGGTTTAGTAGGTGGAGCCTATAGATATGAATAAACGTACGACGTACACTGCAGAGAACTACTAATCCTAACAAGAGATAATGAGCAAGCGGCTTTCCAGAATGCTCTAAAAGCTGCTCTTTCGGTTTTGTAAATCCGAAAGAGCGGGGGAACTAGATAAAGTGCATATTCGAAAAATATGGATTATTCTTTTACAAGGACGAATGAAGTTATCATTAGGAAACAAGGCATATTGAGCTGTATACTTGCTCTTAAATTTTATCTCCACCACCTAACCATTGTATGTTTTACCGATCATTATTGACATCATTCGTTATACTCTCTTCTTTTTCCTGTTTTGCTCAAAAGAACTATCAACCCGGTTATGTAGTAATCAATAAGTTGGATACTGTACGTGGCTATATCGATGATAAAGACTGGAATGAAAGCCCAACTCAAATCTCTTTTAAAAGAGATTTGAAACAAAATGAAGAAATTATTACTTCGGAGCAAGCTCTAGCGTTTTACATCGCTGCTGAAAAAAAGCTTTATAAGTCTCATCGGTTGCGTTTACTACTAGTGACCAATGATGTCTATGCTTTTGTACCTGATACCTATTTAGAGCAAACGTTATTCTTGGAAAAAATATACCAAGATCAAACGGTTAGCCTATTTCGGGGCAAAAGCCCAAATGATCACCGCGAACGCTTCTTTGTTCAAAAGAAAGAGGTTTTTCAAGAGCTTATTAATTTTAAATACAATAAGATTAAAGAGGGCCAGCAATATGCAGTAGAGGTAGCAGAATATAAAGATCAACTTGCCCAATTAACCGCAGATGCTCCTGATTTTTCATTTTCTTCTCCTGCTTATTTTGCGAATAGTCTTATCCGGTACCTGAGTTTATACAATGAAAAGTTAACGGGTACTAAGACGCTACAAAAATCTATTGATCGCAAAATCGCTGTTTTTGTGGGAGTAGGGGTCGGTGCAGAACGTCTGAATAGTTATGATTTAAATAGAAAAGAAAGTTATTTGACAGGCGGCATTACTTTACGAATGAATATGCCCCGTAATAATCAAAATGCTTATATAAAACTCAACTACTTTCTAATACCTGGAATGTATTACTATAATTTCTTTACTGCCAAGGGAGAGCCAAGAATGGGTAAGGCTTGGGAAGCAATGGTGGGAAGTTACCTATGCAGATCTAAGGTCCAACCCTTTTTTAGTATTGGGTTAGGGCATTATTCCATAAAACCCCCTAAAGAGATATATACTCCTGCTTTTAGTTATACTATCTTGCAACCGAGTGCTGGAATTAGTTATAAGAAAAGACTTGAACTAGAAATAGCTCACTTTTCTCGTTTACTTTTCAAGATGAGAGAAGAAACCCCCTTCTTCATTCCTCCCAGAATCTCTTTAAATTATTACCTGAAAATT
>NZ_JBMDWJ010000160.1:0-23173 GCF_048595215.1 Siphonobacter sp. | reverse complement strand
TGTTTGAAGGCATTTTCAACCAATGAAAGATAGAGTAAAGGCGGTATCCAATTTTCGGAACTTAATTGTATGCTTCTGCTGAGCTTCAAGTGACTACCATGCCGAAGTTCTTCCAGTTCGATGTAATGGTTAATCGTTGTAAGCTCATCGGCAATACGGACCATCTTTTGAGGGCCTTTGTAAATTACATAATCAAGGATATCTGCTAGCCCTGCAATGGATTTTGGTGTTCTTTCGGGATGATTAATAGAAAGGGAATAGATATTGTTAAGCGTATTAAATAAGAAATGAGGATTCAATCGCGATTTTAATACCTTCAATTCAAGCTCTGTTTTCTCTTTTTGTAATTGCATACGGTCTTGTCTTTCGTTCTTATACCGTAGAATGTGTATGAAGCAAACAAAGATAAAGGATGCCGTAACAATAGGAAAGATATAATGGCTAAGAAGATAATCAAGATCCATTAAAATATCAGTAATACGATCCTGGGGTTCATCTATAAAGAAAGGTTCAGCTGCGTAAACAATAAAAATACGATTGATAACGGCTAAAAGATAAATGAAAAGGGGAACGCTGATGCAAAAGAATACATAGCGTTTACGATCGAAAAAATGGATAATACAATAGTAGTAAATCAGATTGGCACTGGTAATCTGAAATAAGAGGTGACACGCGTTATAAATGATTATTTCTTTCAAGCTTATACCGATGGTATTGCTATAAGCCTGGGTCAATCCAAATAGAAAAAGAGCTACCCAAAACACAGCCTGATAGCTGATGACTGAACGTAGATGATTTTTCCCTTTCTCTTCCATTACTACAAAACTAGAAATTCTGAACGGATAAATCCTGGGAAGTAGGGCAGGCTACGGGGTAGATGGATAAACAGCCTGGTTTTTCATGTAAACAGCTACTGAAGTCGTCTGTCCTGTAAAACGTGCTTTCCGTCCTACACTGTAGGATGTTGTGTTTACGAGGTGAAGTTTTGCAGAAAAAATGAAAGAAAACAGATTTAACGGATTGGACCATTTAAGGGCCGTCGCCATCGTACTGGTACTGCTGTACCATTACCGGGCATTCCAGCATCCCGACTGGGTGGAGACAGTCGGCAGATATGGCTGGACAGGAGTCGATCTTTTTTTCGTACTGAGCGGATTCCTGATCTCTAATCAGCTTTTCAAGGAAATATATGAGAATGGTACTATTCGTCTGAAAATCTTTTTTACCAAACGGTTTTTTCGAATTATTCCGCCCTTTGCTTTTACCCTTTTCCTGTATTTCTGTTTTCCTTTTTTCAGAGAGAGAGAAGCATTACCTCCCTTGTGGAAGTTTCTGACCTTTACTCAAAATTATGGACTGGATGTAATTAATACGGGTACTTTTTCTCACGCTTGGTCGCTGTGTATCGAAGAGCAGTTTTATTTAGTAGTACCTTGTATTCTTCTCTTTTTTATCAAGACAGGTTGGCTTCCTACATTGAAATATGCACTAGTAGCTCCGTTAGTAATTTCCATTTTGCTGCGGCTCTTTTCTTGGAATTATTTCGTCATTCCAGTCTTAGAATCAGAGCGTTTCTGGAAGGTATGGTATATGCACATCTATTACCCAACGCATACCCGGCTCGACTCACTCACGATAGGGGTATGGATCGGTTTCCTCTATACTTATTCGCCAACGTTTAAGAAAATCATTCATTCGAATGGGATACTGTTCTTCTTTTTAGGAATAGGTACGCTACTTCTATCTTTTTGGATGTGTTATGATCAGGCTTCCGAAATAGCTTCTGTTTTTGGTTTTACCTGCGTAGGAATGGCTTACGGATTACTGGTGCTGGCTGCTATTTCAGACTCCTGTTTTCTCAGTAAAGCGGCATTCGTAGGAACGCGGCAGTTAGCTGATTTATCCTTCGCAGTTTACTTATCCCACAAAGGAGTGATCCACATCATTCAGTCTATAACAAGACCAATAAATTTTTCTGAGAATCAATTATTGGTTCTCTGTATCATCGGATGCTTGGCGGCGGGATTATTGTATCGGTATGCAATAGAGCAACCATCGGCTTGGGTTAAAAATCAATTGTTAAATCAAAAATAAAGATGAGAACAATAGTTTTTGTGTTCGTTTTGATGCTTTTATTTAATAAGGGAAATGCACAGGATTTTGCAAAAGAAAGAGCTGAAATCAATTCGGTTATTAATCAATTCAGTCAAAGCATACGTAATAAAGATTCGGTATCCTTTCTTCGACTCTTTACGCCGAAATCTTTTCAATGGATAGGGGTTGTTAAAGATAATAGTCATCAAGAAGTACAGGCAGATGGAAATGCTACTTTCAATAATTATTTTTTCAATGATTATACTGTTTTCTACAAATTCCTGGGCGATAAAGGAAAACAGGAAGAGATTTTTGAGAATATTGTTATCACTAATGATGACGTTATCGGTAGTGTTACCTTCGACTATCAATACTGGAATAATGGCAAAATTACGAATTGGGGAAAAGAATACTGGACGCTGGTAAAAATGAATGGTAGCTGGAAAATTGTAAACGTTGTTTATTCTATAACTGAATAAGTATAGGTTTGACAGCTGTGGTCATCCCAAATGAAAATCGATAAGTTATTGGTAATACGTATTATCAATCGTGCTCTGGGTCGAGTAGAAAATCTGACTTGATTAGTAGTTACGGTGATCAATAAAAAACGCACAACTTCTTGTGCGTTTTTTATTGATCTTTATTTATAAGGGATACCTTACTCCACTTTTAAGGACTTCACCGGATCGGCATTAGCCGCCCGGATGGCCTGCGTACTGACGGTCAGTAAGGCAACCAGGAGAGCCAAAGTACCCGCCGCCGCAAACAGCCACCAACTTAGATCCGTGCGGTAGGCAAAACCATTGAGCCATTCCCGGAGCAAATACCAGGCCGCCGGAGCCGCCAGCAGGAAGGCTAGTCCGACCAGAATCAGAAATTCTTTGGAGAGTAAAGCTACCAGTTGGGGAACCGAAGCTCCCAATACTTTCCGGATACCAATTTCTTTGGTACGCCGTTCAGCGGTAAAGGTTACCAATCCAAACAAGCCCAGACAACTGATAAAAATGGCGATTCCCGTAGCTAAGTTGGTAAGCTTTACCAGATTCCGCTCTTTGTGATAGAGCTTGGCAATTTCATCGTCGAAGAAAGTGTACGAGAAATCCTCCCCGCGGTACGTTTCATTCCAGAGTTGTTTGATCTGAGCCAGCGTAGCATCGAACGCCTGAGCACTGCCCGTTTGCAACCGCACGTTGAATTGGGATAGACCACTAGGGCTTTTATTCATCAAGGCCGTAGGCTGAATGGACCCGTGCAATGAACGACCGTGAAAATCCTGTACAACTCCCACCACTGGAATGCGGGCCCCATTCCCGTATTGCAGGAATTGGCCAATGGCCTCCGCGGGTTGTCGGAAACCCATCTGTCGGGCCAGGGTTTCGTTGATAACCAGTTCGCTCGTGGTATCGCTTTCGGCGAAATTTCTCCCCGCCAGCAGATGGAACCCGAAGAGACTCAGGTACTGCGTATCGCCGTCTTTGCGATACACATTAATCGCTACTTTCTGCTTGTTTCGAACGGCGTTCATCATAGATGAACTGTAGCCCGAAGAAATAGGTGACTGATTCGCCAAACTCACCTGTTTGACACCCGAAAGTTTTCGGATACGGTCAGCCAGCGTCATGCGTTGGTTCTGGTCACCGACCCAGAAGTATTTACTCGGTACGTGAAAAGTAACGATGGCTTCCCGGTTAAAACCCAGGTCTTTCTGAATCATGTACTGCAATTGCCGACTGACAAATAAGGCTCCAATAATGAACAGTTGGGCAATTACAAACTGCGAAATGATGAGTACCCGACGAAGACCGATTTTTCCTGGCTGAACAAAGAGGTTGGTACCGCGAAGGGTAAGAACGGGCGTAAAACGCGAGATCAGCAAACCGGGGTAGATACCGGATAGCAAAGCCGTAATTACTGCCATGGCCAGTAAGAATAGCCAAAACGTAGGCTGGCTTAAGTCAAGCTCCACGCCCGACGGTATCAGTTCACTCAGGTAGATTAGACCCAACTCAGCCAGAGCCACCGAGAGCAGAACGGCTACGACGGTTACCAGCAGCGTCTCGCCGAGCAACTGCGAGATCAGGTGACTGCGGCGACTACCCAGGGTTTTACGAATACCGATTTCCTTGCCGCGTTGACTGGCCTGGGCCGTAGACAGATTCACAAAATTGATGGAGGCCAGCAGCAGCAGAAACACACCCACGGCGGCCAGACCATACAGGGTAGGCTTGTGGGCTACCCGAAAGCTGTTGCCGTACGTTTGATTGAAATGGACGTCGGATAAAGGCTGTAAGCTAAACCAACGTTTCCATTCGATGGATGACTCCCCGGAATGACTATCGGTCAGTTTTGTAACCTGCTGGGCCAATTGATCAGGGTTGCTACCGGGCTTGATTTTTACCAGGCATTGGGACGCTCCATTAGTGTTCGTCCAGGCGTCAAAACCGTAGTTTTCGCGACGTTTTTTACTGCTTGTCAGGGTACTCAGGGATAAGTATGCCGGATACGAAAAGTCACTTCGCTCAACGGCATTTTTGACAAGGCCCGATACCGTCAATTCCAGGGTATCCCGGTAGGAAACGGCCCGTAGAGTACGACCCAGTAAAGCCGCCGATGCCGTTCCGAAATAACGTTCAGCCTGACGTTGCGTCAGGACGATCTGATTGGGTTTGGCAAGCGAAGTCTGAGGCGATCCTGCAATCCAGTCAGCCGGTAAAATCTTAAAGAATTGAGCATCCGTAAAGATGACTTTTGACGACGATTCCTTCGCTGCTGGAAAGAGTACCGGAGCTTGGCCCGAACGCAGTACTTCGATCTGCTCAAAGCTTTCCTGGTGAAAGGCCGCTACGGTTTCCAGACCCGTTAGCTCCCGACGAATCGCTTCAGGAACGGGAGCGGAGACGCCGGAATTATGCCCTGAATCGTCACCAAATTTAAATTCCGTCACGAGTCGGTAAATCCGGTCAGAATCGGGCGGGTGCCGATCAAAGCTAAATTCAAAATTAACCAATAGGAAAATGACAATACAGGCCGAGATTCCTACCGCTAAACCCAGGATATTAATGCTGGTGGTCAGGCGGTTTCGCCAAAGCGTACGGAGAGCGATTTTAAGGTAATTTTTGAACATGATCTATAAGGTTGGGAAGGGAGCTTCCTGATAAAAGACGAGAATCCGTTACTCACTTTTCAAACTCTTCACCGGATCGGCATTCGCCGCCCGGATGGCTTGGGTACTAACGGTGACAAACGCAATCACCAAAGCGATGAAACCCGCCAGAGCAAAGGCTACCCAGCCCATCTGAATCCGGATGGCGTAGGCTTTCAGCCAGTCCTGCATGAAATACCAGGCCAGTGGAAAAGCAATGGCATTGGCAATCAGTACCAGCTTCAAGAATTCTTTGGACAAGAGTAGTGTAATACTGGATAAACTAGCCCCCAGGACTTTGCGGATGCCAATTTCCTTACGGCGGGTTTCCACGGCAAACGTAGCTAGTCCGAAGAGTCCGAGGCAGGCAATCAGAATGGCCAGACTGGTGAAGGCCGTCAGCATCGTGCCCAGTTTACTTTCGGCTTTGTACAGAGCGTCGTAGGCTTCGTCAAGGAAGTAATACTCGAAGGGGTACTCCGTCTCGTATTTTTTGAACACCGATTCCACGGCGGCCAGTCGGGTGGTTACGTTGCCGCCAGGGGCCAGCTTCAGGTACAGACAGCCGCCGTAGGTCATCAGTTCTCGCGTCGTATCGGCTACTACGGAGATGCCTAGTCCGCTCTGTGGGTGCTTGCTGGAAAAAAGGCTAAAGTCTTTCACAACTCCCACCACTTCGGCAGGCTGGGTGCCCAACTGAATTTTTTCGCCAATCGGGCTTTCTGAAAATCCGAACTCTTTCAGAGCCGATTCATTCAGAATCAATGAGGGGGGATTGGCTGAGTAAGGCCGGGTCGGCTTGATTTTCCAGGGTACATTCATGGTCTGGAAAAAGGAATTATCCACGGCCGTAATCTTTAAAGAAATATCTTTTTTGGTAATGGGCGACTGCGTAAAGAACATATTCACGCCCCCTTTAAACAAGGGCCAGCTCGCCGCCGCTACGTTCTGAATCCCCGCTTGTTGCCGGAGTTCCTGCTTGAATGCGGCGTAGTGAGGAAGCATCGTTTGGGGAACGGTAATCACCACAATTCCTTCGCGATCCAGACCAATATTCTGGGTACGGAGAAAGTCAAGCTGATTCTTGACAATGAAACTGCATACAATCAAACCGATGGAAACCGAAAACTGAAAAATGGTTAGCACGCGGCGGATATTGATCCCATTTGCTTTTGAAAAACGCCCTTTTAGTACTTCGGCTGGCGTAAACTGGGAGAGTAGCAGGGCCGGATAGCTGCCCGCTACCAACGTACAAAGCAGGAGTAGACCCGCTAGTAAACCGATGAAAAGGGGATCTTTCAAAAACGTATCGCTGATGTGAAGATCCAGCCACTGAAAGAAGAAAGGACGTAAGGCTTCGACCAGCAACAAACTCAGAGCAAATGAAATCAGGGTGATCAATACCGATTCGGTATAAAACTGGGCGGCTAGATTGCTGCGTAAACCCCCGAGTACTTTCCGCACGCCTACTTCTTTGGCCCGCTGGGTAGCCCGGGCCGTGGTCAGGTTCATGTAGTTGATCAGGGCCAGTAGCAAAATACCCAACGCAATGCCCGTGAACAAGCCGTGGTACTGCTGAGAATGATCCACCATGAGGCCGTGCAGGTGAAGATCGGTGAAGGGCTCTAAAATGAACTCCTCCGTTTTTTCACCTTTTTTAACGGGATGATCCTTCAGGTGCAATTGACGAATCAGTCGTTCTACTTTGGTTCGGTGTTCGGCTTTCGTCAGCAGGAAATACGTCTGAAAAGCCCCGCCGCCCACGTGACTGTATTCCAGTTGCTTGCCTAATCCATCGTCGTAAGCAACCAGATTTTTCTGGGTAGCAAAGGAAATGAGTGCGGAAAAGGAAAGCGTACTGTGCGAAGGCAGGCTTTCCAGCACGCCGGTTACTTCCAGCGGTAGTTTGTTGTCGTAAACCAACGTTTTCCCCAATGGATTAGCCGCTCCAAAGTACTTCCGGGCTAATTCCGGGGAAAGCACGATTGTATTGGGCCGGGTTAAGGCCGTGGCCGCGTTTCCTTTTTGTAGGGGGTACGTAAAGACGGTCAGAAAAGAAGGGTCGGCAAAGAGAAGCTGATCCTCGAAAGAATGAAAGTTAGTGGCCGTTTTCAGTACTGTTCGCGTAGAAGGTCGCGTACGAACCGTCGCTTCCACCAGATCCGGCCGGGCCGCTTGCGTACGCGGTCCCGACTGCACCGACAGGGCCTGAGTCTGAATATGCGTTTCGCCGTAAGGCATCCGGTCCATCGTCTGGAAAATCCGATCGCCGTTCCGATGAAAGGTGTCGTAACTGTATTCATGGACGACGTACAGCAGAATCAGAATACTAACGGCCAAACCAGCGGCGAGTCCGCCTATATTGAGCAGACTGTACAAGGGATTCCGTCGAAGGTTACGCAGGGCTATTTGCAAATAGTTCTTAAGCATAGGTTCTGGGATCACAGGTGTTAAAGCAGTACCTAGAAAGTCATGCCCTATGGCTCGAATAATAATCAAGTGACTGATTAGTAGTGTTTTGTGTAAATAAGCATGTCCATTTACGAACAGTCAACTGTTCGTAAATGGACATGAGTACCGGTTTCGGAATCGATAATGGACTACTCGCTTTTCAAACTCCGTACCGGATTCATCAAAGCGGCATTAATCGCCTGGTAACTAACCGTGGCCAGCGTAATTAGCATAGCTCCGAGGCCAGCGGCGGCGAACACCCACCAGCTTAACTCGGAATGGTATTCGTAGCGAGCCAGCCAGTTATTCATGAAGAAATAGGCAATGGGTACGGAAAGGCCGAATGAAATCAGTACTAGCCAGACAAAGTCTTTCGAGAGCATTCCCCAGAGATTGAATACCGAGGCCCCGAGTACTTTCCGAACGCCAATTTCCTTAATCCGCTGCTCCGCTACGAAGGAGGCCAGTCCGAATAAGCCTAAGCAGGAAATGAAAATGGCCAGACAAGCAAAGAAGGTGGCCAGTTTCCCGACCCGTTCCTCGGAAGCAAACTTCCGGGCGTACTCTTCGCTCGAAAACTTGTAATCGAAGGGAGCATTCCGATCATGCTTTTTGTAGATTTCTTCGATCTGGCTCAGGGCTTGCGTGGTGCTGACCGTTGGGCTGATCCTGATGGTGATGATACCCGACCAACTGGGGTTAAAAGTGAAAATGGTCGGCATCGCGGCCTTATACGGCGAAGTCATCATGACGTTTTTGATGATTCCGACCACGGTATAGTCTTTGCCGTTCCATTTGATGTTTTCGCCGACCAGATTTTTCTTACCGATGTAAGCTGCCGCTGCTTCATTGAGAAGAAGGGCGGAGGAGTCTGTAGCAAAGGCATCCGAGAAATCACGACCTGCGGTAAATTGTAGCCCCATCGTTTTTCCATAGCCCGAGCTGACGGCTACGATACCGAACAAGGCCTGTTTATTGGGGTCCTTGCCCTTCCAGTCGAACCCAATCTGGTTGGAATACAGATCCGTAATGGGACTGGAGGATTTGGTAACGCTGGCGACGACTCCACTGCCCAGCAGTTCGGTACGGAAGGTTTCGTAGTTTTTCTGAATGTCTTCGGTATTCATAGTCAACGTAATGAGCCCGTCCCGCGAAAAGCCAATGGGTCGATTTTTGGCAAACTGAATCTGCCGAAACACGATGATCGTTCCGATGATGAGCGTTACCGAAACGGTAAACTGAATCACGACCAGCACTTTTCGGGGTAGCGAGGCGTAGCGTCCCACTCGAAACGTACCCTTAAGTACCTTGACGGGTTCAAAGGAAGACAAATAAAAGGCCGGATAGCTTCCCGCAATGAAACCCGTGAAGAAGGTAAAACTTAGCCCAATGAGCCAAAAGATCGGATTGTCCCAGGGGATGAATAAATGCTTACTGGCCAGATCGTTAAAAAGGGGTAGCGAACTCTCCACCAGAAAAATAGACAGAATAAAGGCCAGTAGGGCGACCAGTAGGGATTCGCTCAGAAACTGACCGATCAATTGCGGACGTAAGGAGCCAATGGCTTTCCGGATACCCACTTCTTTAGCCCGTTTCTCACTGCGGGCCGTACTCAGGTTCATGAAATTGATGCAGGCCAGCAGGAGTACAAACGCCCCGATGATCCCAAACAGCCAGACAAACTCAATACGCCCCCCCGTAATGACACCTTCCTTGAATTCGGAGTACAGGTGCCACTTCGACATGGGGTGCAGGAAAATTTCCGGTTTAGCCGCATCCTTGGGATCGTGACGCAGCTTCATGTACTTGATTTTAGCCGAAACCTGATCAAAATCGGCGTTGGGCTGTAACATGGCGTAGGTCTGGAAGGAATTGTTATTCCATTCCTGTTCGCTCCGTTTCACCCAGGGTTCTACGGTTAAGTACAGTTCCCAAGGCAGCAGGTAAGAAACCTCGGCCAGTTCCGTATTGGTAGGCAGGTCTTCGTAAACGCCGGTTACTTTTACTTCCGTCTGATTATCGCACTTGACGATTTTATTGATTGGATCTTCTTCTCCAAACAACGCTTTCGCTACGGATTCGTTGAGGAGAATCGAATGCGGATTCCGCAGTCCCTGTAAAGACCCTTTCACCATGTGCAAGGAAAACATCGTCGGGGCATCGGCTCCGATGTAATTTCCTTTTTTAGTGAACTTGTTGTCTTTGTAAGCCAGAATGTGGTCGAAGGTCCAGGAGCTGGGCACCACATATTTGAAGTCGGGATACTTGGCTCGCAATTCCAGGTGCAGCGGGACTGGCACGGCGGTCTGCGTTCCCTTGCGGCCATCCCAGGTCTGGTGTTGCATCACCTGAGCAATGCGGTCGTAATTTTTGTGGTAACGGTCAAACGTCAGTTCATCCCAGATCCAAAGCCCAATCAACAGCGTAACCGCCATGCCCGTAGCCAGTCCGACGATGTTGATGAGCGAGTAGGCCTTATTCTTCAGTAAGGCACGAATAGCGACTTTAAAGTAGTTACGAAGCATAGGGTAGGGAGCAGGAGTGAAGAAGAAAATCCGGTCATTCCTTCCAAAGATGATAAAGTCGCCTTTGGCGTTGCATACCCTTTCAAATACTGTATCTTTTCTCGAAGAATAAAAGCCACTACTCTGATTTTAAGCTTTTGATTGGATTGGCCGTAGCCGCCCGGAACGACTGGTAACCGACGCTCATAAGGACAATCCCTGTAGTTACTACGAGTGACAGAGCGTAAATTCCCCAACCCAGCTGGATTTTGTAAGTATAGCCGTTCAGCCACTGGGACATCGCCCACCAACCTACGGGAGCGGCTACCAGAAAAGCTACGATAATCAAGCGACTGAATTCAATACCAAACAGAGTTAGAATCTGCGGAATACTAGCTCCGAGTACTTTGCGAACGCCAATTTCTTTGGTTTTATGAGCCGTCATGAAACTAACTAACCCATACAATCCCAGACATCCAATAAAAATGGCGATGCCAGCGAAGAACTGGATACAGGCCAGGATCATATCTTCGGCGATATAGAATCGGGTGAGCTGTTCATCCAGCTCATACGGCTGGTACAAATAATCCGGAAAGGTTTCTTCCCAAAGTTGTTCGACGGAACGCCTGGTTTCGGTTACCGTCCGGGGATTGATTTTCAGTCCACAGGCCGCATAACTGTTCGTACGGGGAAAGAGAATAACGGGCTGAATTTCGGATCTCGCCGCCCGGTTATACCAATCCTTGACCACCCCGTAAATGGGAGCGGTGCGGCCCCAGACTTCCAGACTTTTACCCACCACGTCGTCCGGTTTCAGACCCAGACGACGGACGTACGTTTCATTGACCAGATACCCACTGGCGGTATCGGCTTTGGGAAAGTTTTGGCCCGCGACCAATGTCAACCCAAAGGTTTCTAGGTAATGGCTGTCGGCGGGCTTCGTGTTGGCTGACCAGCTTTCTTCCTCCTGCCGCTGATCAAACCGATGGTTGTTATTACTGTTGGTCGTAGAAGCCGGTGGGCTACTACAAAAGCTGATGGCTTCAATGCCCGGTAGTTGAGCTAATCGATTGCGAAAGGTGGGTACGTGCGTTTGCTCCGGAATATTGATCATGCTCAGGGCCGAAGTGGTAAAACCCAGCGAGGTACGCTGAAAAAACCGCATCTGCTGCATCACGACCAGGGTACTGATGAGGAGGATCTGGGTAATGACAAACTGTACTACCACCAGACTCCGCCGGATGGACATACCGCCCACCTGTTGGGAAGACACTTGCCCTTTCAAGGCCTGAACGGGTTTAAAACCCGCCAGTACAATCCCGGGATATGAGCCGGAGAGCAGTACCACTACCAAGCCAATCCCCAACAGAAATAGCCACAATTGTCCGTCAGCCAGTGGATTCGTGTGGGTAAACAACGGAAAGGGCATCCCCGCATTCGTAGCCCATTGATTCAGGACGGGTAAGCTGAGTTCGGCAACCAGGGCGGCCAGGAGTAGCGAGCAGCACGTGATGACGGCGGTTTCGGCCATAAATTGTCCGAACAACTGGAGTTTTGTACCCCCAATCACTTTCCGCACGCCTACTTCTTTGGAGCGTTTGAGGGCCTGAGCCGTCGCCAGATTTACGAAGTTGATACAGGCTGTTCCAACCAGAAATAAACCGACCAGGCCTAAGGCCCAAAGGTGCGTGGAGGTCAGGCCCCGCCCGTATTTTTCGGAGAAATGGATCGTCGCAAAGGGTACAACGGGATGGTTCCAGTGGGCAGCCTCGGTGGTGTGGTACTTTTTGATGAACGCGGGTAGGGCCCTTTCCAGCCGTTGGGGGCTAACCCCTGCTTTGAGGGTGAGCAGGCAAGTGGTACTCGAACTAAAACCCGACCAGTTATCGAGGCCACTGCGGGCATACCCCGGATTATTCTTGAGGGTGGACAGGGAAACAAAAAGCTCCTGCCGCCGGTCCGTATTGTCGGGAATGTTTTCCAGGATGCCCGTTACGCTCAGATCTAGGTCATTATTCATCCGGATGACCTTACCGAAAGCTTCGGATACAGAGCCGAAATACTTTTCGGCTACTTTACGCGTGAGCACCACGGTATTCGGTTTTTGCAGAGCCGTTTTCGGCTGTCCCGCGAGCCACTGATAATCCAGAATGTTGAAGTACGAAGGTTCGGTAAAGCACAGCGACTGGGCCTCGTTGAATTTCTTTTTTCCTTCCGCCCCGAGTACGGCAATCAAGGCATTGTAAACGCCCGAGACGAGGGCTACGTCATCGAAGAACGAAAAATCCTGCCGTAAGGCCTGAGCAAGCGGAAAGGGAACGCCCGGATCATCGTTGATTCCGTCTCCCTTGGTTTGCGTGGTGATTTGATAGGTACGATCAATCTTGCTATGATACTGGTCGAAGCTAAGGTGAAACTTAATCAGCAGAAAAACCAGTACGCCACAAGACAGCCCCAGGGTAAGCCCCCAGATATTCAGCAGCGTATAGCCCTTATGCCGGAGTAACGTACGGTACGCAACGAGGAAGTAATTTTTTAGCATAGTTGTTAAGGGTGTTCCCAAGGCCGACGGGATGTTTTATACCCCGTCAGCCTTGGTGTACGTTACTCGGATTTCAGACTCTTCACCGGGTTGATCAAAGCCGCCGATAAGGCCTGATAACTCACCGTCAGTACGGTAATAATCAGGGCTCCCAGACCCGCGGCGAAGAAAATCCAACCGGAGATGCTCGTCCGATACTCGTAGTGGTCCAGCCAGTTGTTCATGAAATAGTACGCAAGCGGCACGGACAGAAGGCACGAAAGCAAAACCAACGTTACGAATTCTTTCGACAAGAGCTGCCATAGATTTAGCACGGAAGCCCCGAGTACTTTCCGAATGCCGATTTCCTTGGTTCGCTGTTCGGCTACGTAGGAAGCCAGGCCAAATAAACCCAGGCAGGAAATGAAAATGGTGAGTCCGGCAAAGAAGGAAGTAAGCTGACTAATACGGTCTTCCGTAGCAAATTTCCGGGCGTATTCTTCGCTGACAAATCGATAATCAAACGGACTTTCTGGATTGTATTTTCGGAACACCTGCTCGATAGCAGTCAGGGACGTACGCAGGGGTAGCTTTGGATTAATCCGAATGTTGATGTAATTGACCCAGCCGTAATCCAGCGTATACAGGGTGGGGCGGGCGGCACTAAAGGGCGAATCCATCACCATATCTTTGATGATGCCGATAATTTGATAAGTTTTCCCACCCTTCTGAAGCGTTTCTCCGACGGGATGCTGAAAGCCGATTTGTTGAACGGCCGCCTCGTTGATCACCAGTCCGAGCGTATCCGTCGAATGGCTCCGGGAGAAATTACGGCCCTGTACAAACTGCCAGCCAACGGTAGAGCCAAAATCGTGGGTAACAGCGATGTACGCAAACAGCGGTTTCGTGTTAGGGTCTTTGCCTTTCCAGGTAAAGTCAAAATTGACGGACTGTACCCGCGTGGGTGCACTGGAAGATTCGGACATCTCCAAAACGGCTCCGGTCTGGAACAGATCATTCCGAATGGCGTCGTAGTGTCCGTACAGATCGGGCGTATTCATGGGTACGGCGATCAGTCCTTCCCGCGTATACCCCACGGGCCGCTCTTTGGCAAATTCAATTTGCCGGTACACGATGATGGTGCCAATAATCAGCGTAATGGAAATGGTGAACTGTACCATCACTAACGCTTTGCGGGGTAAGGCCGAAAAACGTCCGGCCTGAAAGGTACCTTTCAGCACTTTCACCGGTTGGAAGGAAGATAAATAGAAGGCCGGATAACTACCCGCCAGCAAAGCCGTAATCAGGCAAAAGCCGAGCGTAGTGGACCAGAAAACCGGATTGTTCCAGAGAATGGATACCTGCTTATTCGCCAGTGCATTAAACCAGGGGAGAGCCAGTTCTACCAGCCCCAGACTCAGTACTAAAGCAATGAAAACCACCAGAAATGATTCGCTGAGAAACTGGCTGATCAACTGCGTGCGTACCGAGCCGATGGCTTTTCGAATACCTACTTCCTTGGCTCGTTTCTCGCTGCGGGCCGTACTCAGATTCATAAAATTGATACAGGCCAGTAACAGAATGAAGAAGCCAATTAACCCAAACAGCCAGACGTACTGAATGCTGCCACCCGTGTTGACGCCGTTCTTGAATTCTTCGTACAGATGCCATTTTGCCATCGGATGCAGAAAAACTTCCGGGCGAGAGGTTTGCCGGGTTTTTACGGCCAACAGGGGTTTGAGTTTAGCCGAAACCTGATCCAGTTTAGCCTGGGGACTGAGCTGTACAAACACCTGGAAGGAGTATTCCTGCCAGTCAGTTAAATTTCGTTTCACCCAATCTTCGCTGGAAACGTATAAATCCCAGGGTAAAAGAAAGGTCAGGTCGTGGAAAGACGTGTTAGTGGGCAGATCTTCGTAGACCCCGCTCACCTTCACCGATAGTTGGTTATCAATCTTAATCACCTGTTCCATCGGATCCCTGGTACCGAAAAGGGCCTTGGCCAGGGATGCGGAAAGCAGGATGGAAGAAGGATTAGCCAATCCCTTCCGGCTGCCCGCCAGCATGCGTAGACTCAGCAAATCCGGGGCGTTGGGTTCCATAAAACTACCGTCAGACTTCAGCTTTTTCGTACCGGACGAAAGCACGTGATCATCGTTCCAGGAAGAAAGAACCACGTGTTTGAAGTCCGATCCGTAGGTGTTACGCAGCTCCGCCGCCACCGGAATCGATACAGCGGGCCAGGTCTCTTTCTGTTGTTGAAGGGTCTGGTGCTGCATGACCTGAGCAATGCGGTCGTAGTGCTCGAAGGAACGATTAAACGAAAGTTCGTCCCACACCCAAAGTCCAATCAACAGGGTTACCGCCATACCAATGGCCAGTCCCATGATATTGACCACGGAGTACAACTTGTGCTTGAACAGGTTTCGCAAAGCGACCTTGATGTAGTTGCGTAGCATAATTGGTTGATTGCGGTGGAACGAACCCACCCGTCTGTCAAACGTGAACGAACCTTTTCTTTAGGAACCGTAGAACGAAATAAAACAGCCCTGTTATTCCGATTTCAAACTCTTGACCGGATTGACTAAAGCGGCTTTTATACTCTGAACACTCACCGTAAGCAGAGCAATGCTCAGGGCTAAGAGGCCCGCCAGAACAAAGACCCACCATTCCAGCGAAATACGGTAGGCAAACTGTTGTAGCCATTCGTGCGTAACGTACCCGGCCAGCGGAATCGCCAGTACAAAAGCCAGCCCTACCAACTGGAGGAACTCTTTGGAAAGCAGGGCAAGAATACTGCCTACCGAAGCTCCAAGTACTTTCCGTACGCCAATCTCTTTGGTACGTTGTTGGGTGGTAAACGTAACCAGACCAAACAAACCAAGACAGGCCACAAAAATGGTCAGCCCCGCAAAGACGCTCAGGAGCGTACCCGTTTTTTGTTCGACTTGATAAGTGTTCGAGAAACGATCATTTAAAAACGAATAGCTGAAAGGTACATCAACGTGGTACTGGCTCCAGACCTGTTGCATGGTTCGCAGTAATCCGGCCACATCGCCCACTTTGGCTTTGACGATCAGGGTACCACCCGATTGGGCCTGAACCATTACCAGAGGTGTGATGAGTTCGTGTAGGGACCGGAAGTGAAAATCTTTTACTACGCCAATGACGTGGTAGGAGGTACGGTGACCGTTGTTGCTATGGGTGGCTAAGGTTCTGCCCAGTACATTTCCGGTCCAGCCCATCGAGCGAATGGCCGCTTCGTTGAGAAGAATACCCGTAGAATCGGTAGCAAACCGAGGAGAAAAATTACGTCCGGCGGCGATTCGGATGTTTAACGTGGGAATGTAGGCTTCATCTACGTCGTAACGAAGGGTTTTGACGAGCAGACTGGGATTCGTCTCCGGCGAAAGGAAAAAATTATTATTGCTACTCGGCCCAGCGGGTAAATATACCGAAGCACTTACCGACTGTACCCGGGAATCCTGAAGTAACCGTTGTCGAAATACGGCCTCGTTCGGACCTAAGGCCCAGGTTTCGGGCAGTACAATCACCTCATCTTTGTTATACCCCAGCTCCTTATGCTGAATGTAGGAAAGCTGGCGATAGACTACGGTAGTAGCGATGATTAAGGCAATGGAAACGAAAAACTGAAACACGACCAGAGTACTCCGGAAATGAATACTGCCCTTCGAAGTTTTGATCTGGAACCCGCCACCTTTCAGTACCGCCATCGGCTGGAAAGAAGACAGAAAAAAAGCGGGATAACTGCCTGCTGCTACACCCACCAGCAAACCCAGCACCAGTAAACCTATGAACAGCAGCGGATGCGTGAAGAAGGGAAAACTCAGGTGTTTGCCGGCTAGTTCGTTGAAAGCGGGTAGAGTCAGATCAACCAGTAAAAGTGAAAGAAACAGGGCCAGTCCGGTGAGCAGAATGGATTCGAACAGAAACTGTTTCATGAGTTCGGACTGCCCCGAACCCAGTACTTTCCGAATGCCCACCTCGCGGCCCCGACGGGAAGCTCCCGCCGACGAAAGATTCATGAAATTGATGCAGGCTACCAGTAACATGAGCCCAGCAATGATACTGGAAATGTAGACCGTCTGAAGATTACCGGGTGTGGAGAGATCGTACGCGAAATCGGAACGCAGGTGAATGTCCGTTAACGGCTGTAGAAAGAGCCCAAGGGCATTTCCTTTGTTGCGGAATGTTTCGTAGGGCAT
This sequence comes from Siphonobacter sp., assembly GCF_048595215.1. Taxonomy (NCBI): domain Bacteria; kingdom Pseudomonadati; phylum Bacteroidota; class Cytophagia; order Cytophagales; family Cytophagaceae; genus Siphonobacter; species Siphonobacter sp. Next base: position 6,235 of record NZ_JBMDWJ010000160.1, on the reverse strand, counting down.
CCCAAAAGCCTGTTCCAGTTGCGGGCCCATGTACCGGGAAACGATCGGCGGTAATTTACGTTCTAGATGGGTTACATCCGTGCCGGGCGTTAGGAGGAGGTAGGTGAAAAATTCGGAAGTTAGCCAGGTTGTAGACTGGGCTTCCGCAAGTCCCGACATAGAAGCCAGTATATCGACGTGGAAATGCGAATTCTTGGGCATATCCTGCATAACGCCCGTTACCTGATACGAAGATTTCCAGGCTTTAATTTCCAGTATCTTACCTATGGGATCGGCTTCGCCGAAGTAGTTGCGGGCTACCGTTTCAGAAATAACCACGGATGAAGGTTTAATCAGAGCCGTTTTTGAATCGCCTTTGAGCAATGGTAGCGTAAAGACCCGGAAAATGTTGGAATCGGCGAAGGCCATCACACTTTCCCGTAAGGACTTGGTTCCGTAGGAGATCAGCGGCGAACCTGCCAGGCGAAGACGCGTAGCTTCGGCTACTTCCGGAAAGCTGGACTGAAGTGTACGGGCTACTGGAGGCATAACATGAGCCTCATTGATACTTCCGCCTTCCGTTTTACCTTTGAAAACTACCCGTACGATCCGGTCGGCACGCTCGTGAAAGCGGTCATAACTCCATTCATCTACCACGTATAACATGATTAGTATACAGGTAGCCAGACCTAAAGCCAGTCCGGTAACATTGATGAGGGTAAAGGTCCGGTTCCGCAGCAGGTTCCGCCAGGCAACCAAAAAGTAGTTTCTAAGCATAAGACAGGACGCTTTCAGTAGATCCAGTTACGTTCAATAGTTGTGCCGTTGGAAACTGTGTTTAAGTAACTGTCTGGTATAGAATGAAATACGATAGTAGGGGTGTTCGCTTTTGAACAGAGCATAGTTCGGAAACGAACAATGAAGTAAAGATTCAAAAGGAAAGAATGGCTTCGGAACGGGTAGAACACGAATCCCAACCCGTTCCCAAAAGGAGCTATCTAGCTTACTCCGATTTCAACGACTTAACCGGATTCGTGATCGCGGCCCGGTACGATTGCCAGCTTACCGTGAGTAGAGTAACCAGTAGTGTGAGCAGCATGGCCCAGGCGTACGTTTGCCAACCCAAGTGAATTTTGTAGGTGTAGCCTTCCAGCCAGTTCGTCATTATCCAGCCACCCAGCGGAGCCGCTACGACAAACGCCAGCAGGATGAGCCGTCCGAATTCGGTACCGAAGAGCGTCAGGATTTGGCCGACGCTGGCTCCGAGCACCTTGCGTACCCCGATTTCCTTGGTTTTCTGAGCCGCCATGAAGCTGACCAGTCCGTACAAACCCAGACAGCCGATGAAGATGGCAATGAAGGAAAAGACACGAACCAGATGCAGCATCAGTTGTTCGGTTTCGTAGGCTTTGGCAATGCGTTGGTCCAGAAACGACTGCTTGTAGATGTAGTCTGGAAAGGTTTCGTTCCAAACGCTTTCGATACCCCCCAGGGTTTGGGGCAAATGAGAGCTACGAACCTTCAGACCGACGTACTGGTACGCCTTCGGAAATGGGAAAATAGTAACGGGTTCAATCCGGTTCTGTAAGGAAAGGTTATTCCAGTTTTTCACTACGCCCACAATCGGAGCCTTGAATCCCCAGAGTTCCAGCGAGCGGCCAACAATCTCCTGCGGCTGCCGACCGAGCTTCTCGGCGTAGGCTTCGTTGACGAGGAAGCCCCGGATGGAATCGCTTTCGGGTAAATTCGTACCTGCTACCAGCTTCAGTCCGTACGTTTGCAGGTACTGAGCATCGCCGCCTTTGGTATTAACGTCCCAAGTTTCTTCCTTCTGTCGGTTGTCAAAATGGTGGTTGGAGCGATTGTTGTTTCCGCTCGTTGGAGGGGTTGTACTAAAACTGAGCTGCTCTACGCCATTCACTTGTAACAGCCGATTACGCAGCGTTTGCAGGTTGATCTGATCGGTCGTGGGAAGATTAACCAGTACAATTGAAGTGGGATCGTAGCCAATATCTTTTCCCCGGAAAAAATCCATCTGCTGCGTAACCACCAAGGTTCCAATGAGTAACAGTTGGGTCAGCGTAAACTGCACCACCACCAGGCTTCGGCGAATGGACATACCGCCCACTTGCTGCGTACTGATTTTACCTTTTAAAGCCGCGACGGGCTGAAAACCCGCCAGAATGAGTCCCGGATACGAACCCGCCAGTAGGGTTACTACGACCAGCAATACGGCCAGAAAACCCAGTAGTAGGGGGTCAGAAAAAAGATTGATCGTACCGAGCAGATTCAGGTCCGAAGCCTGATGCACCCATTGACTCAGCACCGGGGCCAGCAATTCAACCAGTAACACGGCAAAGGCAATGGCCGCCAGGGTAATGAGTCCGGTTTCGGCGATGAATTGCCAGAATAACTGCCCGTTGGTGCCGCCCATCACTTTGCGGACTCCTACTTCTTTGGAACGTTTGAGAGCCTGGGCCGTCGCCAGATTTACGAAATTGATACAGGCCGTCAGTAGCAAAAACAGGCCAACCGAAGCCAATGCGTACAGTTGTGTAACGGTGAGCTGTTCGTTGTATTCCGCTGAAAAGTGAAAGTCGGTGAGGGGAATGAGCGGATGACGAATTTCCTTGTAATTATCCGGATGATATTTCTTCACAAACCCCTTGAGTGCCTGCTCAACGCTGGCCTGCGAAGTGCCTTCGCGTAGTAAAACCAGGCAATGGGTACGCGAACTGACGCCACCCCAGTCATCGAGTTTATACGCTATGTTGTTTTTGTAACCCCGTAGCGAAGCCCAGGAAACGAACAGTTCCTGCCGCTGATCCGTATTTTCGGGAATGTCGGCCAGTACACCACTCACTTTCAGATCCAGATCATTATTGATCCGTAGGCGTTGACCCATCGGGTTCGCCAAGCCAAAGTATTTTTCCGCCATTCGCCGCGTAATGACCACCGTATTGGGCTGATCCAACGCGTGCTTTGGGTTTCCTGCCAGCCATTGGTAATCCAGAATGTCGAAGTACGAAGGCTCGGCGTAGGTGAGTGTTTCTGCTTCCTCGAATTTCTTAAAAGGCCGGGAGTTGGGGACACTGACCAGCGTATTGTACTGGAGGTAAGTCATCGCTACTTTTTCCAAAAAGGAATAGTCATTTCGCAGGGCTTGCCCCAGGGGAAGCGGTACGCCCGACTGATACTCCGTGCTCTCTCCGCTGAATTCCGTTACCACCCGATACGTGCGATCTTTCTGGGTATGATAGGTATCAAAACTGAACTGAAATTTCAAGACCTGAAAAATCAATAGAGTACAGGCAATGCCCAGGCCTAGTCCCAGAATATTCAGCAGGGCGTATCCCTTGTAGCGAAGCAACGTTCGGTAGGCGACGAGGAAATAATTCTTTAACATCTTTGGATAGATAAGGATTAAGCAATGATCGCTTTGCTGAAGCTTTTCTAACAATTACTAAGGAGACAAAGAGTTCGGTACAAGCGTAGATCAGGTATCCCCTCACTACTCCGACTTTAACGAACGTACCGGATTCGCCGTAGCGGCCCGAATCGCCTGCGTACTGATGGTGAGCAGTGCGATGAGCAGTGCTACCAGTCCCGCTCCGGCAAATACCCACCAGTGCATTTCGATGCGGTAGGCAAAGTCTTCAAGCCAGCGGTGCATGGCGTACCAGGCCAGCGGGAAAGCAACCAGAGCGGCGATTCCGACCAATAGCATAAAATCTTTCGAGAGCATGCCGACGATATTCGGTACGCTGGCTCCAAGTACTTTCCGAATGCCGATTTCCTTGGTACGCTGTTCGGCAGTGAAGGTAACCAGACCAAACAAGCCTAAGCAGGCAATGAAAATGGTGAGGATTGTAAACGTGAGTAAGAGTTGGCCCTGCTTCTGCTCGCTTTCGTACTGGTGAGCGAAGTTCTGATCAAGAAAACTATATTCGAAATCACTGGCTGGATCGAATTGTTGATATACCTTTTGGATATAGGCCAGAGCCGCTTCCGTATGCTCGGGCCGAATGCGTACGTACAAATTATCCTGCTGCGTACCGAAAGCCCGCTGAATCACCAGCGGCTCAATTGTATGCTGGAGGGAATAGGTGTGGAAATCTTTGACGACGCCAATCACCTGAAAATGGAGTCGGGGACTTTCCGAATCTTCCGTATTGGCTTCCACGATTTTACCGATGGGATCTTTCCAGCCCAGTTTCTTTACCAGCGTTTCATTCACCAGTACCGCTTGCGTGACGTCCGTTTCCCGGTTTTTATCAAAATTTCGACCCGCGACCAGTGGAATTTCCATCGTTGTCAGAAAATCTTCATCCGCGTCGAGCCGCTGCATCATCATGCTGGCGTCCGAAACTTTCCCGTTGGTTTCAAAGTGGTATCCCCGCGAGCCGATATTGTTATTGCCAATGGGGTTGCCAACCGCCGCCGCACCCGTAATGAGGGGACTTTTCAGCAGTTGTTCCTTGAAGGCGGAAATGTGCTTACGTACCTCCATTTTATCAATGTGAAAGGACAAGATCTGCTCGCGGTTGAAGCCCAGATCTTTCGTCGCAGTATAGTGCATCTGCTGGTAGATAACGGCCGAACCGACCAGCATACTAATTGTAATCACAAACTGGAACGTAACCAGCGACTGCCGAAACCGTTTGTTGGTGGCCGAGCTACCTAACTGTCCTTTCAACGCCGGAATAGTCCGGAAACCCGAGAGAAATAACGCTGGGTAGGTACCGCTGAGCAAACCCGTCAACAGACAAAAGAACACCAGAAAGCCGAGGCTGGGCAGGACGCCAAATTGCCAGAGGGAAAGCTCTTTCCCCGAAAACGTATTGAAAAAGGGCAGTAGCAATTCCGTTAGTAGAATACCCAGAATCGCCGCAAACAAGCTCAGTAATAGGGACTCGGCCAGAAACAAGCTCACCAACTGGTTACGCTCCGAGCCAATGGCTTTCCGCACACCCACCTCACGTACCCGCAGCGAGGAACGGGCCGTACTTAAGTTCATGTAATTAATGGCCGCAATGAGCAGGACCAGTACAGCTACGATACTGAAAACCAGGACGTAGGTGCCGTCGCCATTCGCACTCATTTCGAAACTCAGATGCGAATGTAAATGAATGTCCACCAGCGGCTGAAGATTGAGCTGGTAATTGACTTTGCCCATCTCCTGGAGTAAATGGTCCGGGAAGAAACGTTGGATTTTTTTCTCGAAAGCTACGGCATCCGTATTCGGGCGAAGCAGTACGTAGGTGTACAGGTTAAAGTTTTGCCAGCCGTCGGTAAAGTTAGCGGGCATGGAACGCAGAGCACTGAATTGCAGGTGGGAGTTCGTGGGAAGATCCTGCAGAACGCCCGTGATGACGTTGCCTAGATTATTATCCAGGTATACCGTTTGGTTCAGGGCTTTTGCTGGATCACCGAAAAGTTTTGTCGCCAGCTGTTCCGTGATGACCAACGAGTTGGGCTTGTTTAAGGCCGTCTTCGGATCGCCGTACAAAAAAGGAAATTGAAAGACCTGGAATACGTTTCCATCCGTGAATATCATGTCATTGACTCTCAATTGAGTCTTGCCCCGTTGGATCAAACCGCCTCCTTCGGGAGCGAAGCGTACGGCCTGCTCGATTTCGGGATAATCTTTCTTCAGCGTTGGAGCATAGGGAGCGGAAGTAAGAGCGGTCTTAAACTGACCCGTCTCCCAACTGGCCTCGTGTGTTACGCGATAAATCCGATCCGAATTTTCGTGAAAGCGATCATAACTCAGCTCATCCGCTACGTACAACCCAATCATCCAGAAAGCCGCTAACCCTACGGCCAGACCGAGTAGATTAATTACCGAAAAAACCTTGTTTTTCAGTAGATTACGAAAGGCGATTTTAAAATGATTTTTTAACATCGGTCGTAAGGGTTGTTGATATGGGTTGACGTATGCTCGAAAGCTGCGTAGTTCGTTTCGTTTACTCGGTAATGGCGTACTAGAATGACTGGTAAGTGAAAGCTAACCTATCCGTTAGAAAAGTCGTGCCGATGAAAGAAAGGGAGCGGTAAAGTATTGGTAGTCAGTGATTAATATGAAAACAAGTGTTCGGAAGCGTACAATGTGTCGTACGCTTCCGAACAGCTTTCTTAAGTCTCTTTGATTGAATTATTCTGATTTCAGCGATTGAACTGGATTCATCAACGCCGCCCGGATGGCCTGATAGCTAACGGTGAGTAACGTGACCGTTAGGGTAGCCAGAGCCGCCCC
>NZ_JBMDWJ010000159.1:0-25459 GCF_048595215.1 Siphonobacter sp. | reverse complement strand
CCTGGGATGAGTGGGCGATCGATTTAATTGAAATGGCCGTACCCATGTCGCCGGATCAGGTAATGAAAAAGCGTCAGGGAATCTTTAAACACCAGTCCCAAAAAGACGGTGTCGTGTACCAGGGTACCGATTCTCGGGAGTTCTGGCAACGGGCCGAAGAGCGGAATCAGGCCACGGCCAATTTATATAACAAATTAGGCCTTGCCGAGTACGAAGCAGTAGAAGCGTTTGTACGTTGGAAGTTCTAGTTCTAAAATAGATTTTTATCAAAAGTCAACGCGGCGACGCCCTTACGGGTTTCGTCGCGTTTTTTCTTGGTTTGGTCCAAGGTTATGAAACCTATCGGGCGTTTCTCGTGTAAGGTACCTACAGTAGTTTAATTTATGTACCGCCATACACAGCAATCCACTGTAAATTTATGACTGGAATTTTTATTATTGCCGCCGTTTCTTTAGTGATTAGTTACCTGATTTTTCTGACCTGGCTACTAACTAAAACCAAGCGTAAATGCGAATGCCGCGAGTGCAAAACGTCTATCCACGTTGAACGAAATGGGCGTCCGGAACTAGTGAAGAAGTTAGCGGGTTTCTTGCCCTTAAAGTATTACCGGTGTCGGCATTGTTCGAATACTTTCTTTCTTTTTGAGAGTGTACCGGATAATGAACCCGTACGAATGAAAGCACGTCGGTCGAGATCTGCCTCCGTCACCAGTATCTAAAATAGTTCTTGAATACCCCAAAAGCGGCAAGCCTTTCCACCAAAAAGGTTTGCCGCTTTTTCGTAAATACTGTGTAGCTTCCTAATTTACGGGCTAATAGTCAATCGAGGCCGGCTCTTCGACTGTTCTGCCCACTTGTAACTTCCCTAATGGACCTATTGACGGATAATCTAACCGGATGAATGTATGGAAAATATAGAAATCATTGTTTTACTACTCTTTGGGGTTTCGTTTCTGACGGTAGTGAGTGCTCGTAGGAATTTTCCGCTTCCGATTGCTCTGATCATCGTGGGTTTACTGATTAGCTTTATTCCAGGGCTACCCGTCATTATTCTGGATCCTGAACTGGTCTTCTTTGTCTTCCTGCCGCCGCTGCTTTACGAGGCTGCCTGGAAGGCCAGCTGGCACGAATTCAAAGCCAATATTCGACCCATCACCATGGCCGCCGTTGGGCTAGTCGTCTTTACAACCTTGTGCGTTGGCTGGGCCGTTCATAGCCTCATCGATGGCATTAGCTGGGCAGAGGCGTTTTTGCTGGGAGCCATCGTTTCACCGCCCGATGCCGTAGCCGCTACTTCGGTTACGAAAGGATTAGGACTGAGCCCGAGGATTATCAGTATTCTCGAAGGTGAAAGTTTGCTCAATGATGCCAGCGGATTGATTGTGTATCGCTACGCGTTGGCGGCCATTCTTACCGGAGCATTCAATATTTGGGAAGCTGGCTACCAATTCCTGCTGGTGGTTGGTATCGGCGTAGGGGTAGGATTGGGGATTGGCTATACGCTGTACCTGATCCACAAAAATTTCGTCACTGAAGCACTGGCCGATGTAGCTCTTACCTTTTTAACGCCCTTTGCTTCGTATCTATTGGCTGAACACTTTCACGGTTCTGGCGTACTGGCGGTAGTAACTACGGGTTTGTATTTATCGTACCGTTCGGCGGATATGTTCACGACCGATTCGCGGGTACAGACTTATGCCGTGTGGGAATTTGTGGGCTTCATTTTGAATGGATTGATTTTCATTCTGCTCGGATTACAAATGAAAATGGTACTGGCAGACCTGGAATCGTTGACTACGCATGGAATCTGGGTACTGATCGGGTATGGTCTGGTTGTGAGTGTAGTAGTGATTCTGGTGCGATTTATCTGGCTCACGCCCGCTGCTATTTTGCCCCGCCAGCTTTTTAACCGACATAACGAACGCGAACTTTTCGATCGACGTAACCTAGTGGTCATTGGCTGGTCAGGCATGCGGGGGGTCGTATCAATGGCTATTGCTCTATCCATTCCGCTAACCTTACCCAACGGTGACCTGTTTCCCAATCGGAATTTGGTAATTTTTCTGACGTTCTGCGTGATTATCGTAACGCTGGTAGCTCAGGGCCTAACCTTACCCTGGGTAATCCGTAAATTGAAAATGCCCCGATATTCCATATTGGCCGAAGAATACGAAGTACGCAGTCGGGTACTGAGTGCAGTTATGACGCACATTGAGGAAAACATGAGCGACGTGGATGATGTAGTGCTCAAACGTATCAAAAGCAGTTATCAAAATCGGTTTGAACGCTTGCAACATACGGAACTTCCAGTACCTGAGAAGGAGCAGAAATTTGCTGAAACACCAGCTTTACGGATTTTTAACCTGTTTTCCCGGGTACAACTGGAGGTGATCGACGTGGAACGTAGTATTTTGCAGCAACTACACCGCGAGGGTAAAAGCAACGAAGAGGTACTCCGGAAAATCGAATCGGAACTGGATATTGAAGAAACTCGTCTTCAAATTGAATTAGTGAAATAGCGTAAGGGTTCCAATCAATCGCAAACGTAAGAAGCCCGGGTTTTTGCCCAGGCTTCTTACGTTTAAATCCCTCGAAAATTGCTAGTATCCTTGTCTTTAGAAATACCGCATCTGCCCGACTTTTCCCGTTCCATGATCAAGTTCGTACCGTAGGAAAAACTGCCAGATCGTACTTTCCTGCGTACTGAAACTGAAATCGCCGCTGTGAGGAGCGTTAAAATCATAACTGGCTCCCACCCGAAAACGATCGCCCAGTTGTACTTCCGCCGTGCCTAAAATGCCATCTCTGCCGCCGAGGGTCTGGAGTGTACTCTGGTACCAAACGCCAACACCTACGTTTTTGTACCAGAATGTCGCATTGACATCCGCTTTCGTTTGAAAGCCAAGGCCGGGATTCTGGCCCCGTACCAGCGTGGCGGCTTTTAGTTTCCATTCTTCCGTCAGCGAGAATACGTAGCCAGCCGTCAGGAAAATCGGTTTAGCCGTAGAGTAATAGTGCGTTTGATTGACTAAGTTTTGAGCCGACAGACCCACGTAGTACACGGGCGTTTTGTACTGAACCCCTAAACCCAAAGTGAAGGGATACGCATTATTGCCCACAAAATTGTTAGGGAGTACGACTTGCGTAATCCCCATTTGCACGCCCGCCGAAAGAATTTCGTTTTCGGAGATCCGGTGCCGATACGCGGCCGTTCCGTAGAAGCCCACGGAAGCGATCGAATACGGATCACGGAAGGCCTGAAAACCGAGAGCCCAGTTTTCACCCACCGGGCTATCCACCGTGAAATATTGCGAACTATACGTGTTTTGAAACTGTACCGAACGACGTCGGTTGAGAAAGGTCATGCTGGTTACATCACGCGTACCCGCGTACGCTGGATTAATAGCCAGCTGACTGAAGGGATAGCTACTGTAGGTGCCTTCCATCTGGGCCGAAGTCCTCTGACAGACCAGCAGGAAGATCAAAAATAGAAGTGCTCTCATGGTTGGTTAGGTGAGTATAGGAAAGCGAAAGTAAGGAAGGCGAACGGAAAATTCAGAATCGTCTTTCGAAGAAGTAGACAATGCAGGTGTACTTTTCCCCCGTTAATGTACTGAATGTGCGGATTCATCCGAATAAGGTGGTATAAACAGAGCAAGAAGAGAAATTTTACTGCTTCAACGCTCAATCAATTCATGCCATGAAATTGTATGCATTTGTACTGTTTTTGTTTGGAACTACTCTGTTCTCCTGTAGTCGCTGGGAGGACGTTGGCCCTTATGACGAGACGACCGCGGAATACGGCCTAACGAATTTCGATCGCCTTCGGATGGGTAACGCCTTTAAGGTACGAGTCGTACGGGGAAACACGTACCGAATTGTCGCCCGGGGACATCGCAGCGACGTTCAGGATCTGAGCGTGAAGAAGGTGAATGATAATCTGGAGATTAGTTACAACCACTGGAGCCGCAATCGGAAACATCCGATGGAAATCGAAATTACGATGCCGGCCTTGGAAAAAGCGGAATTCTCAGGAGCTGTCAACGCCCGCGTTTGGGGCTTTGAGGACAATGAGGAGCTTGAATTCGAGCTTTCGGGAGCGTCGGAACTAGCCTTTACGGGTCATACCGAACGCCTGCAGGCGGATCTTTCGGGAGCCAGCCGCCTCGATTTGGAAGGTACTACCGAACAACTCGACGTTGAATGCTCCGGAGGCTCTAAACTCCGAGCGTATCAGTACCCCAGCAAACAGGCCAAACTCGACTTATCCGGAGCCAGTGACGCCCAGATTTCGGTAGCGGAACAGCTCATTTGTAAAGCAAGCGGGGCCAGTTCGTTACGTTACCGGGGCAATCCCCGTACTAATCTGGATCTGTCCGGCGGTAGTACGGTTTCGCAGGATAAATAGTCCTTCAAAACAAAAATTTAAAATTTATACGAAGCCTTTGCAACGCCGTACCGACTTCTGCGGTATTGGGTTGCAAAGGCTTCGGCTTTTAAACCGTCGAGAAAACCAGTGTACTCATCGCTGGATTTGGGTTTTCGGCCTCCGAAAACAGGATTATGACAAAATCATTGTTGGTATTGAGGACATGACCGCACCGTTTACGATACGAATTTCAGAAGCCCGCCGAATGCTACTACAACTAGTATTCTGGTGCCTGTTTATATTCTGGCCGCTGATTTTCCGGTCGTCGACCGTTCGTGTACGACGATTTCATCAACCGCCCGACCCGGTGTATATGGTCGCTTTAAATGCACTGGCCGTACTTTTCTTTTACCTCAATACTCGAATTCTGATTCCTCGATTTCTGGAAAAAAAAGGACTGAGTGTCTATTTATTGACAGTGGCGGGGTGTGGACTGGTGATGGTACTGCTTTCCATGCAACTACGCTCGCTGGCATTCAAGGCCGATTTGACGGACGTACGCTTCATCACCGGAACCATCTTTCCGGTACTCTTCATCTTTTCGATTAGTACTACCTATAAAGTTCTGAATGATTTTCATCGACGGCAGCAGCTGGAAAAGGAGCGGGAAAACGAGCGATTGAAGTCCGAACTGAGTTTCCTGCGGTCGCAAATCAGTCCACACTTTCTGTTTAATATTCTCAATAGCATCGTCTCGCTAGCCCGATTCAAGCCCGAATCGGTAGAACCCGCTACGATTCAGCTGGCGGAACTGATGCGATACATGCTGTACGAATCGGACGAAGCCAAAGTGCCGATGGATCAGGAAATCCGGTACCTCCGCAGTTACATCGATCTGCAAACCTTACGACTGGGAAAGAAAGTACAGATTGAACTGGATCTGGGGCCCGTTGCCGGTAATCATTGCATCGAACCGATGTTACTGATTCCCTTCGTGGAAAATGCGTTCAAGCACGGAATCGGCATGATTACCCGCCCAGCCATTCAATTACATCTGCACATTAACGAGCGTACCCTTCATTTTCTGGTAAAAAACAAAGTCAGTATGCAACCCGACGACCCCAAAGATCATCATTCGGGTATAGGGTTGAAAAACGTTGAACGTCGGCTTAATCTGCTGTACCCCAATCATGACCTTCAGATTCGGGAACACGAGGGTTGGTACGAGGTTCAGTTAACCCTTGAATTGTCATGAACAAAATTCGTTGCGTAGCCGTGGACGACGAGCCGCTGGCTCTGGAGTTGCTGGCCGATAACATTCGGAAAGTGCCCTACCTGGAACTGGTTGCCACCTGTGAAGATGCTCTGGAAACGCTGGAAGTACTCCAGAAAGAAGCCATCGATTTGGTGTTTATGGACATTCAGATGCCCGGATTGACGGGTACCCAATTTTTGAAATCCTTGCAACAGCGACCGCAGGTCATTTTCGTAACGGCCTATGAGCAGTACGCCCTGGAAGGTTTCAACCTCAACGTACTGGATTATTTACTCAAACCCGTACCACTGACGCGATTTTTGCAGGCGGCTGAAAAAGCAAAGGATTATTTCGCCCGCACTCCCAGTACAGGGCCGTCGCAGGAGGAACATTTTTTCGTGCACGCGGATTATTCACTGGTGAAAATTCAGATTCCTACTATTCTGTACATTGAAGGACTGAAAGATTACGTGAAGATTCATACCACCGTACACGCCCGTCCGGTTATTACCCGGATGACGCTTAAAAACCTGGAAGAGCTTTTGCCCGCTCCGGCTTTTATGCGGGTACATCGTTCGTACATCGTGGCTACCGAACGGGTGGACGCCATACGTAAACTGAAACTCACCGTTGCCGGAAACAGTATTCCCATGAGTGAACAGTACGTGCCGCAGATCTACGAGACCTTGCAGGTGAACAAACACGAATAGAAAGAAATATTGGTAAGATTCGTTTCAGGTGTACACGATAGGCGGGCAGGAAGCCGTTAGTAATGAAGTTATTTTAGCCGACTTGCAGTTTTTTAGGAAATTCCCTGAAAAATAAAGTGAAAAATCGGAATGAATTCAGGAATTAAATAATTAGGAAATAAGCGGAGAAATACGGCCCTGAATCGTAAAGACTGCGGTTTTTGCCCTTGAAATCAGGATCTTTCGCCAAAAGTACCTGAACCAGGATGCTGAAAAAGCCTCGCGTTTGGTTCAGCTTTTCGACTAGCCATTTTATTTCCTAGAAATAGACCTCTATTTTTGCGTTTTTATTGGGCGGAAAAGCTGGTACGCCAACCGAAACTACCCGAACAAGAATCAGACGTAAGTAGTCATTTTAAATAAGCCCGGATCAGAACATGGAAGGTCATTTTGAATACGGACGATAAACAGACCTCCACGGATTCATTAATCAAACTTTATTCTCATACCGCTAATCATTCATGAAACGGTTTGAATTTTCTATGATGTCTCTTTTTTCAAATCCCACCTCTGTGCGTAGTACTTCTCGCGGATTCCGGTCAATGAACCGTTCCTTAATTGCCATTGCCGGTCTGGCGGTCCTGGGTTTTTCCTGCAAGGATAGTAACAATGATGCAAACGTTATGGGTGACTGGCGGGCTGAATCTCCTTTCGAAGGGGTGGCTCGTAGTCAGGCTGCTAGTTTTGTGGTTGGTACAAAAGCGTATGTAGCTACGGGTTGGGACAGTAATAATAACCGTCTGGCCGATATGTGGGAGTATGATTCGGATCGTAATACTTGGTCGCAGAAGGCCAACTTCCCCGGTGTAGCCCGAACGGGTGCAGCGGGTTTCGCAATCGGTAACAAAGGTTATTTAGGGTTAGGACAACCCCTGGGTGGTCAGTACCTAAAAGATTTTTATTCGTATGATCCCACTACAAATAAGTGGACCAAAATTGAAGATTACGCCGGAACGGGTCGCGTCGGAACGGTATCTTTTGTTATTAACAACAAGGGTTACGTAGGAACGGGCTTTGATGGCAATAATCTGAATGACATTTATTCGTACAGTCCGGCAACGGCTACCTGGACGAAAGAAACCAGCTTTGCCGGTGGAAAGCGTCAGGGAGCCGTAGCAATGGTCATCAATAACATTGCGTATGTAGGAACGGGTACTGCGAACAACCTCAGTCCTCGTGATTGGTGGGCATTCGATCCGAGTACGCAGGTTTGGACGCAAAAGAAGGACTTTACTAACGATCAAGCGGCTATTGCCCGGAGTTATGCCAGTTCCTTTGTAATTAATAATATCGGGTATCTCTTGATGGGTGCTACTACGAGTAATGATACCAAGGTATGGGCCTACGATGCGGCTACCGACTTATGGTCTGAAGTACAAAATTACGGAAGCGATAATAATAAGTATAAAGTTGCTCCTACCGCACGTCAGCAGGCTGTAAGCTTCTCCATTGGAAACCGTGGGTTCATTACGACCGGCGTGGGTGGATCTACTCGCTATGATGACATCTATTCCTTCGATCCTGCCAAGGCTCGCGTATTAGCTGAATAGTACGATTAAGCTATGCGTAACAAACGAATCTGGTGGCTGTTAGTCCTACTCGTCCTGATCGCAGGTGTGTACTATTGGCGAATGACATACGCCTTTGAGGTACGCGTGTTTGAAACTACGAAGGGATGGGGGTATCAGATCGAACAGGGAGGAAAGCCCTTTATTCACCAGCCAATTATTCCGGGTATCGTGGGAGAGCGGGGCTTTGCTACAGCTGAACAAGCTCAAAAGGCGGGAGATTTGGTCCTTGAAAAAATCAAGCATCGGCAATTTCCTCCTTCGCTTACTGCGGAAGAATTAAAAAGCATTGGTGTAGAAATACCTTAAGGAATTAGAACGTGAGCGGGATCAAATGCCCGCTCCCTGTTTATTCGATAAACTATTCAATGAAGAATTGGAAAACCTGGCTTTCGTTGGGCTTTATAGCAAGCGGGCTTTATTCGTTAGGCGGATGCCAGAAGGGAGATCTGACGCTGGGCTCCGAGATCATTCCGAATGAAAACCTGTCCATAACCATGATCGACACGTTTACCGTAAAATTATCTACGGTAGCGGTGAGCGATTCGGCGATTACTTCTGCCGATTCCAGTGCGTACGTAGGTCGCTGGAAAGATGCCAATACGGGTACGCAGGAATTTACCGCGTTTATGAGTCCTACCTATGCGGGTAATACACTGAACACGCGGCTGGGAGCCCGGTACGATTCATTGGTACTGGTATTGCCTTTGTCCTCGTCCTACGGAGATAGTGTGCAAACGTTTAAGATCAGTACGCATCAAACGACTACGCCCTTAGTACAGAGCATTGCTTATTATAATACCAATACGTCGGTCCAGTACCAGTCCAAGCCGCTGGCTCAGGCAAGTTTTGCTCCTGGAAGGGGTACAACGCCTAGCGTCCGTCAGCGTTTTTCGGATACGTTAGGGGTTCAACTGTTTAATGCCTTACAAAGTAATCGGATTAATAACAGCGAGACCTTGCATAATCTACTGCCCGGACTGGCTATCAAAGGATCATCCAAGGGAAATGTGATTGTGGGGCTTAGTATACCCCGCAGCTCTTTGCGAGTGTATTTTCACGATGAAAACATCGTATCTCCCACGGCTGAGTCGGTCGATATCCCCTTTACATTCATGCATTACACTCGCTATGCGAGCGATTTCACTGGAACGCCGCTAGCCAATCTGAAGCAGCCATCTGATGCGGTAAATAGCACCTTGACCGGTAATGTAGCTTATATCATGCAGCATGGTCCGCTACGGACTCGAGTCGAATTTCCTTACTTAAGCGAAACCCTGCAACCGTACAATACATTACTGGGCGTCAACCGTGCTGAACTAATATTCGACCCCATTCGTACGGACGTTCGAGATAATACAAACCCGCCGTCTACGCTGGCCTTGTATAAAACGAATGCCGTGAATGACATTCTAACCAGTCAGCCCGTGGAGAATGTACAAGGTACGGGAGCAGTTGTATCGGCTACGTATGTGGTTGATAATAGTAACTGGCAATTGACGGATCACTATACTTTCAATGTGACCAATTACTTCAATCTGATTTTGAAGAATAAAGTCCAGAATGTACCCCTGATTCTGACACCGCCCGTAGGAGCTCAGCAGTATCTGAACTTCTCGAGAACATCCCTTGGGAATCGAAATTACTCCCCTGATCGGGTAAGGCTTCGGCTATACTTTACGCAATCCAACTAAGAAAATTCCCGGCTTCGGCTGGGGATTTTTGTTTTCCAACGGTGGGACTTATGCTCCGGTTATCACAAAAAGGGCGAATTCAGCCATTTCCCGAGCATCTTTGTAGCGTAAAACAAGCCTTGAATGCAGTTTGTCGTTTTCAAGCCATAAACGACAGGTCTTCAATTCTACCCTATGAAACATTTTCTTCTTATCTGGCTGCTGGGCGTCCTGCTGCTACCGAACGCCCGGGGGCAATCCAATGAAAAAGCTACCATTTCTGGTTACATTAAAGATGCCGCTAACGGCGAAGGACTCATCGGCGTTTCGGTATTTGTGAAAGAAAGGAGTACCGGTACCACTACAAACACCTACGGTTTTTACTCGATTACGCTGCCCAAAGGCAAGTACACGCTGGTCTATACGTACGTTGGTTATCAGCGTCAGGAAAAGCAGGTGGACTTGACCACGCAGGATGTGAAACAGGACCTTGAACTCAAAGATGAAGGCGTGCAGTTGCAGGACGTCGTCATCCGAAGTCAGGGCGAAGACGAGAACGTAAAGTCGGTTGAAATGTCCGTCAATAAAGTGGACATTAAAACGATTCGTCAAATGCCAGCCTTACTCGGTGAAGTTGATCTGGTCCGCAGTATTCAGCTATTGCCCGGCGTATCGACCGTAGGCGAAGGAGCTTCCGGGTTCAACGTACGGGGCGGCGACGTGGGCCAAAACCTGATCCTGCTGGATGAGGCACCCGTTTACAACGCTTCGCATTTATTCGGCTTCTTCTCCGTTTTCAATCCCGATGCGGTTAAAGACGTCAAGCTCGTCAAGGGAGGAATCCCGGCTAATTACGGCGGACGTATTTCTTCCATCCTCGACGTTCGAATGAAGGAAGGAAACTCGAAGAAAGAGGAGATTAATGCCGGTATTGGTTTGATCTTCAGTCGACTTTCGTACGAGCGACCCGTATTTAAGGGCAAAGGTTCATTTATTGTTGCGGGCCGCCGTTCGTACGCGGATGTACTCGCCAAACCGTTCCTGACGGGCGATTTGAAAGGAACTATCTTTAACTTCTACGATCTTACGGCGAAGGCGAACTATCAGATCAACGCCAATAACACGGTGTATTTGTCGGGATATTTCGGACGGGATAATTTTGGGAGTAAACAGTTTGGATTCAACTGGGGCAATGGAACGGTTTCGGGACGGTGGAATCACATCTTCAGCAACCGCCTCTTCCTGAATCTAACGGGCTATTACTCCAATTACAAATACTCCCTCGGTACTGGCGACGATCCCAAAGACGCTTTCCAGTGGGATTCTCAAATTAAAAACCTGAGCGGGAAAGCGGATTTTACGTACTTCCTGACGCCCGACAATCAGATTACGTTTGGGGGGCAGTACATCCACTACACCTCCGCTCCCGGAAAAGCCTTTGGTATTTCAGCGGGTCAGCGGACGGATATTAGTCTGGAAGGACGATACGGGGACAAATCGGCCCTGTACGTTGCTAACGAACAGCGGCTGGGCAGTTGGGTTACGCTACAGTATGGTCTGCGGTATTCCTTATTCCGGAGCTTGGCTCCCGGTGATTTGATTACCTACGAACCCACCGTACCCGGGGAGCGGCTGGAACCACAATTGCCCGGTCGTCGCGTTGAAAGTGGCGTACTGAAAACCTACGGCAATTGGGAACCGCGTTTCTCGGCTAAAATTGAAGTTTCGCCCCGCTCTTCGATTAAGCTGAGTTACAACCGGATGGCTCAGTACCTGCACCTGCTCTCGAATACGGCTGCTTCTTCGCCGCTTGACGTCTGGACCCTATCGTCGAGCAACATCAAGCCCGAATTAGCTGACCAAGTTGCATTAGGCTGGTTCCAGAATTTCAAAAACAACGCCTACGAATTTAGTATTGAAGGCTATTACAAAAACCTGGAAAACCAGATCGACTACGTGCGTCGTTCCGATCTGCTACTCAATCGTTTTCTGGAAGGAGATTTACTCTACGGAAAAGGCCGGGCGTACGGAGCGGAGTTTTACCTGAAGAAAAATCAGGGTAAACTCACGGGCTGGGTCAGTTATACACTGGCCCGTACGGAGCGGCAGGTGGAAGGGATCAACAATAATAACTGGTTTCCGGCCCGCTTCGATAAAACGCACAACCTGACGGCCGTTGGACTTTATCAGCTCAATCAACGATGGTCCTTCTCGGCCAACTTCGCGGCTTCTTCGGGAACACCCGCCACGTATCCAACGGACCGTTTTGAGTTTGATGGTATTGCTGTAGGCGATAACTATTTCGATACCCGTAACGCCAACCGGATTCCCTGGTACCATCGCCTGGATTTAGCGGTAACGCAGAAAATTCGTAAAAAGCTGTTTGGAAAAGGAGAAGCCGAGTGGGTGTACTCGATTTATAACGTGTACGGACGACGAAATCCATTCTCCGTATATGGTCGGCAAAATGGGGACAACAGCTTGCAGACCGAAGCCATTCGATTTGCCGTGCTAGGCTCACTGGTGCCATCGATCACGTACAACGTAAAGTTTTAAACCCATTCGAAGTATTCGCTATAAACGTATGAAATTCTTTCCCTTATACCTTATACTCGCCCTGAGCAGTCTGCTCATGTCCTGCGAGGATGTTATTGACCTGCGTACGCAAACGGGACCCACCCGTCTGGTGGTCGAAGGCTGGATTAACGATGACGCCACGCCACAAACCATTCGGCTGACGCTTTCCCAAAATTACTTTAACAACAACCGGGCTCTTCCCGCGACGGGAGCGATAGTAACCGTTTCCGATGATCTGGGAAAAACCTACCGTTTTGTGGATGAAAAACAGGACGGTAACTACGTCTGGAAACCAGCAGCTTCCGAGAAGATGGGCCGATTGGGCGGAAAATATACCTTGAACATTGCTTACGCCAGCGAAACCTATCAGGCTGAGACGGAAATCAAACGGGTACCGACCATCGATTCGCTGACCTATTACTACGATAATCCGACGTTTGTGGCGGATGACAGTCCGAAAGAAGGGTACGTAGCGGAATTTTACGCCCGCGACTTTACCGGAGCCGGTGATTGTTACTGGATCAAAACTTACAAAAATGGCCAGCGGTACGACCGCTCGGCCCGCGATCTGTCGATTGCCTACGACGCCGGATTTAGTCCCGGAGCGGCTACCGATGGACTTATTTTTCTGTTACCCGTACGGCGTTCGATTAACTCGGACCGGCTCTTCCAGGAAAATGATTCCATTCGGGTAGAGCTGCTTAGTATTACACAGCCTACGTACAGTTTCATCCGGGCGGTACGGGAAGAGTCCAGTAACCAGGGGCTGTTCGCTACGGCCCCGTCAAACGTTCCGACTAATGTTCTGAATACGCGTACGGATGGTCCCAAAGCACTGGGTTGGTTTGGAGCTTCGGCGGTTAGTCGGTTCAGTACGGTATTCCGTAAGGAAAATGCCCGTCCGAAACCTTAAGTTGGTACAGGTATCCGTTGCTACGAAAAGAAAAAGCTTTCCAGTTTCGCTGGAAAGCTTTTTCTTTTGGGTTGGATAGGCGTTTGATGCGAAGACTATTCGGAAAGCGAATTGCAGTACCGGAATAGCTCAACGATGGGTTTTTCTTCATCGTAGCGGTACCATTTAACCCGATTTACAAAAAAGCTAACTTCGTCTTGTTGGTTAGGCAGCGTTTTATAAATCTGCCGGAGTCGGCCTTTGTATTTCACAATCTGTCCGTTGGGATGCTGAAAGTAGTACACATTCTTCTTCTGTTTTTCGTCGTGAAAAGGCACTTTCAGTACTTGCTCGCGACCCAGTAACCGAATCCGCCCATCGACCAGTACTTCAAAAAAGGTCGGCACCAGGCGATCCCGGTGAGCGAATGATTCAACGATAAACGTCCGCATCCGATTGGCTTCTTCGTCGTAGTAATAAAACGAGGCTACTTTCTGAGCGGAAAGAACATTGGTTACGCCATCCATACTAAATTCCAGCAAACCCAGGTCGGTATTGAAGTGTAACTCACCCGTCAGCCACTCACCCGATTGTAGTTCAACTTTACCGGAATACCAGCTGGGCTGTTGCTTGGCAAAAACAGAATGAACATAAAGGCTACAGAACAGAACCAAAGTAAATTTTAATGAGGTAAAGGTTTTCATGGCAATCATTTTTAAGTATTCGGATTGAAGAAAATTTTAACGCGTACTTCAGTGGTTTTACCCAATAATCTTTGTTTTAATTTTGTACTGTTTGAAGTTTTTTTTGAATTAATCTAACAAATGTGTTGAAATATTCTGGCTTATACCAAAGAAATGCCCCGTTTTTTCGCTAAAAATCAGCGATTTAAGGATGAGTCGAAATAAAGAGTAGACCAGGGCCGGAAAGCCATAAAAAAAGCCTTTCCGGTTAGAGAAAGGCTTTTGTAATCCAGTATAAGGATTGAGCTTAAATCAGTGGTTTGAGCCCATTTAGTACGTGTCCCATTTTATCACGTTTCGTCGTGAGATAACGTTCGTTGTAAGGATTGGAAGGAATCTCAATGGGGATGGTTTCTACAATTTCAACGCCGTAACCCGAGAGAGCCGTCCGTTTTTTCGGATTGTTGGACATCAGTCGCAATTTGGTAATACCTAGATCCCGCAGAATCTGAGCCCCGATGCCGTAGTCGCGTTGGTCCATCTGAAAGCCCAGCTCCAGATTGGCTTCTACCGTATCCCGACCCATTTCCTGCAATTTATACGCCCGGAGTTTATTGAGTAGCCCAATGCCGCGTCCTTCCTGGAACATGTAGAGTACTACGCCTTTGCCTTCTTTCTCGACCATTTGCATGGCCCGGTGTAATTGTTCTCCGCAATCACAGCGGCAGGAGCCAAAAATATCGCCCGTTACGCAGGAGCTGTGCACCCGCGTCAGTACGGCTTCGCCTTCTTCCCATTCGCCTTTTACCAGAGCCAGGTGCGTATCACCCGTAGCAACCTGCGTATAAGCAATCAGGCTAAAATGACCCCATTCGGTGGGCATATCGACGCCAATTTCGCGTTTGATTAGCGTTTCGGTTCGCAAACGATAGGCGATCAGGTCTTTGATACTAACCAGCTTCATCCCAAAACGATCGGCAATTTTCCGTAGCTCGGGGAGGCGTGCCATGGTACCGTCTTCGTTCAGAATTTCAATCAGGGTCCCCGAAGGTTGTAATCCCGCCAGTACGGCAAAATCAACGGCTGCTTCGGTATGACCGGGGCGGCGGAGTACGCCTTCAGCTTTAGCTTTCAGGGGGAAGATATGGCCCGGACGACCCAAATCTTCGGGCTTCGTGTCCGGATCTACCAGGGCCCGAATGGTTTTGGCCCGGTCGGAAGCGGAAATACCCGTGGTACAGCCGTTGCCTAGCAAGTCTACGGAGACGGTAAAGGCCGTTTCATGGTTGGACGTATTCTGGCCAACCATCATATCCAGTTGTAATTCCTGACAGCGGGCTTCCGTGAGGGGTACGCAAATCAGCCCGCGGGCCTCCTTAGTCATGAAGTTGATGATCTCGGGCGTGATCAGCTCCGAGGCACAAATCATATCCCCTTCATTTTCACGGTCTTCGTCATCGACGACGACGATAATTTTACCGGCCCGAATGTCTTCAATGGCCTCTTCGATGCTGTCTAATACGATGGGACTTTCTTCCATGGCTGCTTGGCAATGTATGGGGGTCTGTGAAGTCAGAAGTCTATCAAATTCTGTTTGAATTATACGTCTGAGAATCTTTCTTACGTTCTGACCACAGTGAACACCCTTTTTGGGCGTTAGGTTTCTTCGAGAAATGTTAATGAAGTCTCAAAACTACGGTCCTATTTTGGAATGATGGCAGGATTCGTTGAAATTTGACCAATAGCTCATAGGAAAGACCACAATCTTCAATGCGGATACGTATACTTTTACTGCTTTTAGGAATCGTAGGGGAGGGCTGGGCTCAGTGTCCGACCAAACTGGTAAATGGCACGCAAGATTACAAAGGCAGATTACAAGTATCCAGCAGCCAAGGAACTTCCATGATTGCGGAAGGGACTTCGGATCGGATACTGAAAATCTGCAAAGGCACTACGATTCAAGTGGAAGATGTTACCGCCAATAACAACCCGAGTCTTACCGCTTATAATTTCAATTACCAATCAGCAGAAGTAGACTTAAGTGCTCCAATCTTCGACAAGGTGAATAAATCGTATACGTATGAAAAGGCGGGTACGTACGGATTGATTATGGTCGGAAGTGCGTCGGGTACGGGATCGTATGCCTGTCAGACAGTTCAGGTGGTTGATACGCCAACGCCTCAGTTTGATCTGGAAGTTTGCGAAGCCGAAAAAGTCACCTTAGTCGTACCCAAAAATCAAGAAAAAAATCCTTACGATGCATTTACGGTCAATTGGGGCGATGGAAATATTGAGCAAATAAAACAGGAGGATTTACCTTTAAAAAAAGTACACATTTATAAAAATGCAGCGGCCAACATACAGGTATCGCTACAAGGAAGCTATACCGGGGTTGATTGTAAGGGGGAAGAAGTGGGGAAGGTCATCGATCCCGGTAAACTCAATGATTCTCCTACGCCTACCATTACCACATTGGTATTGCTTAATGGTAATGGCGGGGTTAATATACAGTTTGCCGGACCCGTTTCCGGAACACAGGAAATCCTCCAGAAAGAAGCCGGGGGAACGTACCCGAGTACTGGAATTCAGGTACCCGGTGGCATGAATATACAAACCATCACCAACTTAGATCCTAAAAAACAGTACTGTTTTCAGGTACGTTCGTCAGGGGGATGTTCCACCAGTAATACTTCCAACGAAATATGTACCGTACCCATAGCGGTAGTGGATAAAGGCAACTACTTTGAGATTAATTGGCCCGCTTATCCGAAAGAAGCCGCTAAGTTTGAATCGTATACGTTAAAAGTAGGCAGCAAAACATTCACTCCGATTACAGATCGCACAACCACGCAAATTGTCGATAAAGATGTAATCTGTGGAGTCTATTACTGCTACACACTAGAGACGATGGCCAATGGTATTCTGACCGTATCGGGCAATTGCGAAGGCACTTTATCCGGAAATGGTAAATTACCCGACCCGGTTGACCTGGCCTACGTTAGTATTGTTAAGAATGAGGCAGTACTGGACTGGCAACAACCTCCATTGCCCTTGAATTACACCATTTCAAGAGCGGAATTAGGAAAGGGATTCGAAGAAATTCTGGCTGGTAAAACCATGGAAACGCCGTTTTTCGATAAGGAGATCGATCCTTCGCAAAGACCCTACTGTTACCAAATAGCGTATGAGAATGGTTGTCGAACGTGGTCGAAGCCTTCTAATCCAGTCTGTACCATTCATTTGAGTCAGAAGGGCGGAGATATTACTTGGACTAGCAACACTCCTTTTACCCACGCTATTGTTGATTACACCGTTCAGGTTTTGGATGCTCAGGGTAATGTGATCGCTTCTAAGAACGTCGGTAATACAATGAAAGTAAATGTAAGCAGTCTGGGTTTTCCCCTTTCGCCGGATTATCAGTACCGCATTCAGTGTACTTCGGAAATTGGCAATACCAGCTGGTCCAATCCAATCCCCATTCGGGAGCTTTTTCAGGTCTACGTACCCGATGCCTTTACACCCAATGGCGACTCCCAAAATGATGTTTTCCTGCCTAAAGTAGTACACGTCAACGCTCTGAAGTTTACCGTATTTGACCGTTGGGGCAATTCTATTTTTTCCACGGAAGACGAAAGCGAAGGCTGGGATGGGTACATCAACGGCAAACCCGCTCCGCAAGGAAGTTATTCGTACCGCCTCGATGTTCGGAATGAAGTAGGTGATTCGTTCACCAAACGGGGCGTTTTCCGCCTCATTCGTTGACGGTAAAGAGAGCGTTGACAGGCTTGGGCACGATTTTGTACCGTTTTCTCTACCTTTGTAATCAATTATATTCAAACCGAACGACTACACATGTTTGATATGCTAGGCATGATGGGCAAGATGAAAGAAATGCAGGCCCGCATGAAAGACGCTCAGGAAACCCTTCCTTCCATCACCGAAACGGCGGAAGCCGGGGCGGGACTGGTAAAAGCAACCGTGAATGGACGCAAACAACTCGTTCATTTAGAGATTGATCCCGATCTGGTGAAACCCGAAGAAACGGAAATGCTCCGCGACCTGATCGTAGCCGCGACCAATAAAGCCCTCGAAGCCGTAGAAACCCGAGTAGCCGATCACCTCAAACAGGCTACCGATGGTCTATTGCCCAATATTCCGGGTATGGAAGGTTTATTCGGTAAATAAGTCTACTGTATACAAGTCAAGGAAGAGAAAAGACTAGCGAAAGTCTTTTCTCTTTTTATTCTTTCCCCATTCTGTATCCCCTGCCTGGCTGGGCAAACCTTTATGGACCTTCTGGCCATTGTTATCCTGAATTACAACGGGAAATCTTACCTGGAGAAATTTCTTCCTACGGTGCTCGCCTATGCGGATGGTCATGCCGTGTACGTTGCTGATAATGCCTCGACGGACGATTCCGTAGCCTGGTTACAAACGCATTTTCCTGAAGTACGGCTCATTCGTAATAGCAAGAATTACGGCTTTGCGGGTGGGTACAACGAAGCCCTCCGGCAGATTTCGGCTCAGTACTTCTGCCTGCTTAATTCTGACGTAGAAGTTACGTCGGGCTGGCTGGTAGCACCTTTACGTCTCTTGCAGCAACAGCCGCAAATTGCGGCCGTACAGCCCAAGATTCGCGATTACAACTACCGGGAGCATTTTGAGCACGGGGGCGGCGTCGGCGGACACCTGGATTTTCTGGGTTATCCTTTTACCCGGGGCCGTTTATTCGAAACGCGTGAACGCGATCAGGGCCAGTACGATACCGATGAACCCTGTTTCTGGGCTTGTGGAGCCTGTATGTTCGTACGAGCTGCGGTGTATCAGGAATTAGGAGGATTCGATGCCGATTTCTTCGCCCACATGGAAGAAATCGACCTGTGCTGGCGAATGCAATTGGCCGGGCATCAGGTTTGGGCTACGGCGGGTTCGACGGTGTACCACGTTGGTGGTGGTACGCTGGATTATCTGAATCCCCGTAAAACCTTTCTCAATTTCCGGAATAGTCTGGCGATGTTATACAAAAACCGACCCGCCCGGAATCTGTACGGTATCATCCTCCTACGACTGGTACTCGATGGCTTAGCGGGTGTTCGCTACCTGTTGAGTGGGCATTTTGCCTTATGTTGGGCGATTGTACGAGCCCACTTTGCTTTTTACGGACAGGGACGAAGCTGGTACCGCAAACGCCGGGCTCTCGATGCATTACGGAAACAGAATAAGCCCGTACTCCTGTATGAGAAGAGTATTATAAAGGCATACTTTTTTCAAAGGATAAGGAAATATTCAGAGCTTTCGTAAAAAGTAGCCGTTACGGACGCTGAAAGCCTCTGGGTTCTTCTCAACAGTCCATGGATAGCGAATCGGCTCTATATCAGTATCCCGCCGAGTTTCCCGAGCAAATTCAGATGCTGGAGAAACTGGACCTGCTGTTTCCCGATATCGTTCATGTACAGGACCTTACCACGCAACAGATCATTTACATCAATGATCGATTTACGGAATTACTCGGCTACAGTAAGAAAGACCTCGCCGACCGGGGAGGGAATTTGCACGCGGTTATTTTATCGGAAAGTCTCTTTAATCAGCGGGCCGCCCGGATCGAAGAACTGATTACGCGGCAAAAGCAATTTGTGGAGTACGAAACGCTGGTGCTGCACAAAAATCAGACGGAACGGCTATTCCGAACCCGCGTGGCTGTTTTTCGGAGTGATGCGGAAGGCAATCCCCTGGAGACGATTAGTGTTTCGCAGGATATTACGGAATCGCACCTGAACTACACCCGGTTGCTCCAGCAACAGGAAATGCATCGCATTACCGAGCAGGCTTTTCACTTTGGCAGTTGGGAAAAGAATCTGACGACGGGGGAGTTGATCTGTTCCGATGGTCTGTATGAAGTAATGGGTCATACCCGCGAAACCTTTCGGAAAGATTGTGCCGATTACACCTCATTCTTTACGTTTCTGGATCATCGCGACGATGAGTTAGTCGTACGTACGGTTCAGGAAGCCATCGATACGCGGCAAGCATTCCGCCTCGAACATCGGGTCATGACGCAGGAAGGCCAGGAAAAGGTACTGATGGTGGTAGGACGCCCCGTGGTCAATGAAAAAGGAAAGGTAACCCATCTGGTTGGGAGCATTGCCGATATTACGTTACTGCGGCAGTACGAATCAGCCTTGCGACAGAAAATTGAGGAATTACAGCGATCGAATGGTGAGCTGGAACAATTCGCTTACGCGGCCTCCCATGACCTTCAGGAACCGCTACGGAAGATTTCGGCGTTCATCTCCCGCCTGAAACAGCGACTGGGCACCCAAGAGGACGAAGAAGTAGAAAATTACATGCGGCGTACGCTTCAGGCCATTGACCGCATGCGGAGTCTGATTGATGCCCTGCTGATTCTGTCCCGGGTAACAAGACAGGGGAAAAGTCGCGAAATTGTACCGCTCAATCCCATCGTGGAGGAAATCCTGGAGGACTTCGATGCTCAGATTGCTGAAAAAGGAGCGATCATCGAATGGGATGAACTCCCTGAAATTTACGGTGTGCCCGTACAAATGCGGCAGTTGTTTTCCAATCTGATTGGCAATTCGCTCAAGTTTACCGATACGATGCGGCCACCGATCATTCGGATTGCTGCTCAGTCGTTATCGCTTACGCAGGTCCGGCAAAAGGGATTGTCTACGGCCCGTAAATGGGTTGAGATTACTTTACAGGATAACGGAATTGGTTTTGACCCTGAATACAAAGAACGAATTTTCCAGGTTTTTCAGCGGCTCAACGGTCGCTCCGAATTCGAAGGAACCGGTATCGGCCTCGCTTTGTGCAAGAAAATTGTGGAGCATGAGGGAGGCATAATCCTGGCGGACAGTAAACCCGGAGAGGGGGCCCGCTTTACGTTTTGTCTTCCCAGTGCTTCCTAAGCGATCACGGTACTGGATCATGTCCATGCCCGCCCCAGGGATGACAGCGGGAGATTCGCCGCAGGGCCAGCCAGCCACCCTTCCAGGGACCATGTTTCTCAATGGCCTGAATGGCGTACTGTGAGCAGGTCGGCGTATACCGACACGAGTTGCCCAGGTACGGCGAAAGTGCTCCCTGGTAAATCCGGATCAAAACGATAAAAAAACTTCGCATCAATTTTATTTACTAAAATAATCCCGGATTTGTGAATTAATCCGCCGGATGAAGAATAGTTTTACAGACGCCACGGAGTAATTTAGGTCGTAGAAATTCGTCCACTTACGTAATACGAAAAGGCACAAATCCGTTCGATTTATAATTGGATTCTATCGTAAAAAATGGCTAGCAGAAGGAATTAATTTGTTACTTTTGCTTTATATCCCCAACAGTTCTTCCTCAAAATTGAGAGCATCGTGACGTTGATTAAATCTATCTCCGGAATCCGGGGAACCATTGGTGGAAACGTGGGTGAATCCCTTACTCCCGTTGACATTGTTAAGTTTTCCGCCGCTTTCGGAACTTGGCTTAAGCGTAAATTTCCTGAAAATCACAAGATTGTCATTGGTCGGGACGCTCGTCTTTCCGGAGAAATGGCAGTTCGTTTAGTATCAGCTACTTTACAGGGACTTGGTTTACACGTAGTCGACTTAGGTTTATCCACCACACCCACCGTTGAAATAGCAGTTCCTATGGAATCTGCTGCCGGTGGAATTATTCTTACTGCCAGTCATAACCCCATTCAGTGGAATGCGTTAAAATTACTCAATGCAAAGGGTGAATTTATTTCTGCCGAAGAAGGTGCTGAAGTATTAGCATTGGCCGAAGCAGAAACATTTTCTTTTGTAGAAGTAAAAAAACTAGGTAGCTATCGCGTCGATGATTCCTACCTGAAAAAACACATTGACGCCATTCTGGCTCTGCCGCTGGTAGACAAGGCGGCGATCGAAGCTGCTGATTTCAGCATTGCCGTTGATGCAGTAAACTCCTCGGGAGGAATTGCCGTACCTCTACTGCTGGAAGCCTTGGGTGTTAAGGATATTCTTAAACTTCACTGCGAACCTACGGGTTACTTTGCTCACAACCCTGAGCCCTTGCCCGAACACTTGACGGATATCCGGAAGGAAATGCGGACGGGCAAATACGATTTGGGTGTTGTCGTTGATCCAGACGTAGATCGGTTAGCGTTCGTAGCAGAAGATGGCGAGCCTTTCGGTGAAGAATATACCCTGGTAGCCGTCGCTGATTATATCCTGAAAAACCAAGTCGGTAATACCGTTTCCAATCTTTCTTCAACTATTGCTCTTCGGGACGTAACCCAAAAAGCTGGTGGTACCCACTATTCGGCGGCGGTTGGCGAAGTGAACGTAGTAACGAAAATGAAGGAAGTCGGAGCAGTAATTGGGGGCGAAGGCAATGGTGGTATTATCTATCCCGAGTTGCATTACGGTCGTGATGCCCTGGTTGGTATCGCTCTATTCCTGACCCACCTGGCCAAATTCGGCAAGTCTGTATCCATTCTGCGTCGGGCGTATCCGAACTATTACATCTCGAAAAATAAGATTGAATTAACGCCCGAGCTAAACGTAGACGTAGTACTGGAGCGAATTCAGCAGAAGTACACCCGTCAGCCCATCAATACGGAAGACGGTGTGAAAATTGAATTCGGTAACGAATGGGTGCATCTTCGCAAGTCGAATACCGAGCCCATTATCCGCATTTATTCGGAATCTGACTTTATGACCAAGGCCGAAAACCTGGCCAAGAAGATCATTCAGGATATTAAAGAAGTGGTAGCTACGCTGTAAATCGCGGGCGTTAATTACTTGCCAGTAGAAAGGGACGATGCTTACTAAGCATCGTCCCTTGTATTTACAGACCAATTTCGTCCGACAGACCAAACTCCCGGGCCCTGGTCTGAAGCGTTTGTAAAAACTCAGTATAACTGAAAATCCGGCCTTCGATGTAATCCCGCTCGGCCGGATCGCAGAAGGCTAGCCGACCCTGTAGCTCGTGAATGCCGCTGTGCACGGTGATGAGTACATCATGAATGAATGCCAGATACGTCTGAGAAGGCTTCATAGGGTCAGTGAGCGAGTACAAATTCAAACTGTTCCCAGTTAATTTCCCGGAAGTCGGCAATGACCGCACTGGTGAGTGGAGCCAGTTCGTCCTTGCTGTGGCTGGTCGAAACGCCCACTACTTTCATTCCCGCCGCTTTTCCGGCCTGAATGCCCAGTAAGGCATCTTCAAATACGACACAATTACTCGGGTGAACCTCCAGTAACTCGGCGGCTTTCAGATAAATGTCTGGAGCCGGCTTGCCCTTCTGTACCATCGATGCATCCACTACTACATCAAAAAGCGGACGAAGGCCCGTGCCGTCCAGCGTAAACTGGACATTTTCGATGGGAGCTGACGTAGCTACGGCACATTTTACACCGTATTCATGAAGAATATTTAGAAAGCTAATAAGGCCTTCGGCTGGTTCAAGTAGCGGCCCGTAATTAGTCCGGTACATTTCTTCCTTCTCATCGGACATCTGCCGTAATTCTTCCGGCGAGGGGTCGCGGCCGAGCAAATATGCGAACGAATCAAAGGAATTTTTGCCGTTCAGGCTGGTATAATACATTTCTCGGCTGAAGGGAAATCCGTGGTTTTCGCAGAACAAACGCCAGGCTGTTTCATGGTAGGCCATATTATCCACGATGACGCCATCCATATCAAATAAAGCAGCCCGTAAGGTTGGATCAGGTTGTTGAATACTCATACAAACAGAATTTTTTGACAAAAACGGCAAAAAAGTAGTACCAACCAAGCAGTCGAACCGCTGGAGAAAGCGTTTTCCAGATCCGGTAAAAGTTCTTAAAGGATGATTTTCAGACCGTCATAGGCCAGATGCACGTGCGGAGGTAATTCGGCTTCGACCTGGGCATGCAACCCCATCGAATGGCTGATGTGCGTAAGATAGGCGACATGTGGCTGTAGCTTTTCAATGATCTCCAGGGCTTCCGGCAGAACAAAGTGGGAGAGGTGTCGGGGCCCTTTGTGCAGGGCATTGATCACTAGTACCTTGCTGTTGCGAAGCTTTTCCAGCTCCGGTTCAGCAATGAAATTTGCATCCGTGATGTAGGAAAAATCCCCGATCCGGTAACCGAACACCGGTAATTTGTGATGCATCACCTCGATGGGTGTCAGTTGCAAACCCAGAATCTCAAAAGGTTTGTTTTCAACCGGATGCAATTGTAAGCGGGGTGTACCGGGGTATTTATTCTCGGCGAAGGCGTATGCAAACTCTACTTTGATTTGCTCCAATACAGAAGCCTGCCCGTACAGCGGAATGTCGGAATTTTGCCGAAAATTGAAGGGTCGTACGTCGTCCAGACCCGCCGTATGGTCTTTATGAGCATGGGTGAAGACAACGGCATCCAAATGCATGATACGTTCACGGAGGGCCTGCGTACGGAAATCCGGGCCGGTATCAATAACCAGACTACGGCCGTCGACTTCCACGTGCATGGAAACCCGAAGGCGTTTATCCCGAAAATCAAGCGAACGGCAAACCGGACAGTCACAGCCAATGACCGGAACGCCCTGCGAAGTACCCGTACCGAGAAAAGTTACCTGCATACCCAATAAAGTTGAACAGAAGGAAATACAGGATTCCCTTCCGTTCAAAAACGATGTCAGCCAATCACGCTAAAAAAATTATACTTCTCCGCCGGTAAACTCGCGAACTTTAGCAACGAGGGCATCAAAGTTGAGGGGCTTAATCAAAATATCGTTGAAGCCAGCAGACTTAAACTCTTCCGGAGAGTAGTTACGGGCATTGCCGGTGATGGCCACCAGCGGGGTTTGTGCCTTTTGGGCATCGGGTAGTTGGCGAATCTGACGGGCACACTCCATGCCGTCCATTACGGGCATGTTGATGTCCAGCAGAACAATGTCAAAAGATTCTTTATCAAGCAATTGCAATACCTGCTCCCCATTTTTAACGGAAGTGATTTCAAAGTTCTGGAATTCCAGAATTTTCTTAGCGAGGTTTTGAATGACGGAGCTATCTTCAGCAATCAGGACGCGTTTGAAGGCCATTGTCGGAAAAATTGGGTTTCTATACGAATTGATAAAGCGAAATAACGGTTAATTCCGGTACAAGCTTAAGAAATCCTTAAGGAATTATCCTGTACTGTATGTCGCTCTCCGAATCGATCTGGGATAAAGAGGTGACAGACAATGGCTTGTCCGCTACAGGGAACGCTGAAACGTACGAAAAAAATCATTCATTGGTACCCGCGTTCTTTCTCATAGGACTTCTTCATGGGAATGATACCCTAGAAAAGCGGAAATCTATTCCTGTAACTTTGGATTATTGAGGTGACGGGTCGCATCGCGGATGTTCTTCTTATCGAGGTTTTTCTCGAAAGACTCCGTTAGGTTTACCCCCGTCTGATTTGCCAAGCAAATCACCAGCCAGAGTACATCGGCCAGTTCGTCGCCCAGGTCTTTGTTTTTGTCGGACTCCTTCTCGGATTGTTCTCCGTACCGGCGGGCCATGATTCGGGCGACTTCACCTACTTCTTCCATCAACAGAGCCGTGTTGGTCAGTTCGTTAAAGTAGCGTACCCCCACGGTGGTGATCCACTGATCTACGGTTTTTTGGGCTTCTTCCAGCGTCATGGACTTAAATGCGGTTTTTAGAATCAATAAGGATGGTGACGGGGCCGTCGTTGA
>NZ_JBMDWJ010000158.1:0-3849 GCF_048595215.1 Siphonobacter sp. | reverse complement strand
CTTGAAGCAGGGAAGCAAGTTTGCTGAATACCTTTTTCCCGACGGCACGGCCGAAGTAAGTTCTGATGGTTCTGGCGATCCGGCTTTTCAGTCGTATAAGCATACCGTGGAATTCATGCTGGCGGGTTTCTCGAAAGAAGTCCGTAAAGAAGTCAAGAAGAACCTGAATGCAGGGTGCGTGATCATCGTCGAAATGAAGGATGGTCAGTTTGCCGTACTCGGATCTTCCGATGATCCAATTTTCTTGAAATCCAGCTTCAAGGGTGGCAAGAAAGGCAATGATAAGAGAGGTTACACCTTGAAAGGCGATACGGACGGCATGATGTGGGATATTCCTGTACTGACTGCTGAAGCTATTGCTGATCTGGAAGTAACTCCGCTGGAGCCTGTAGCCTAATCCTTTTCAATCACACTTTCCCAAATACCTGAAATGAGCCGCTTAACGAAATACGAACTGGTAAACCTGCCTGAAGGGGGCGTTTCCAAATTTTTGCCCGGTGTAGGGCTAATCCCTCTAAACGAAGAGTGCCTGACCGACGGCCTTGTTGAACACTTCCTGGATGCAGGTATCAGTAAGTATTTCATAAAGCGACCTCTAACCAAAGAACAAAATGGCCAAACAAACCAAATCGGCAGCGAAAGCAGACACGAACACGACTCAGGAAGCTCCAACGACACCAGCAGCGACGGAAATGGCTCAGGAAACTCCAGCAGTACCGGCAGCGACAAGCCTAGCCGAATCGGTAGGGGAAGCCGAACAGGAAAGCCAGACAAAAAAACTGGCCTCAAAACCAGCACCGGAATTGAACCCGAAAACGGAAACGGATAGCCGGGCCGAACGGATAAAAAAAAATGCTCAAATAGAGCTGGCTGCAATGGCTGCTACTTCAGCGGAAAGAGCTAAAATATATACTGAAACGTCTGAAGACAACGAGTCTGACGACGAAGGCGATACGGATAACCAAGAATAATAAAAAGCCTTTGGTGGGAAGTTTGCGTTTGAAAAATCCGGCCGGTTTTTAACGGGTCGGATTTTCGTTTTTCAACCTTCAATAATTTGATCAAATGAATTCTGAAGAAATACCAAGCCTGGTTGCCTACCTTCAGGAAAGCGGTTTTGACCTGGATGAGTTTTCACTACTGTTATCTGAGTACCAGGTTGAACTTTCGCAGTTGGAGCCGTATGCGTTCCGTGATATGGATAGCCCTGACGGTATTCTGACGTACCTGGACCTGGTACAACGCAATGAGACAATTGGCCGAATGCTCCAGCTAATTTCGTCTAAGGGATAAGGGCAATTGCCTGTTTGCTTTGCTTGCATGAATCAGGAAACTTTACAGCAGCAACGCAGACAGGCAAAAGCCAACCTGGAACTGGTTGGGATGGCCTACAAACGCAAACGGGCTACCCTGGCCGAATATGAGAAGGCAAAGGAGGTATACGAGGCTTTGAAGGCCGCTCAACCCGTTCAGGAGAGAATGAGTGCAAAGGCCGTGCAGGAGGCCAAACGCGAAGAATACCGACCTGAAGAAAAGCAGCGTACTCCAGTACTTGAAAACCTAGTCAAAGAAGTACAGCAGGAGCTTTTTCAGATTGACGCTGCTAAACGCAGGCTATCGAATCAACTGGACGCTGTACCAGCTGGGAAAAAGTGCAAAGACTTAGTGGATCAAATCCTGAAGCTTCGCGATGACTGGACCGCAAAGGGGGATGAATTGCGGTACGTGATCGAGCACGGAAAGCGTCCGGAAGTAGAAACGGAAAGCGAGTTTGACCAAGGTGAATTTATCCGTACCCTTCCCCGGGAAAAGCTTGAACTGGACCGCCTGATCCGTAATGAGAAAAGCAATCTTTCCAAGCACCGTAAAAAGCTCAGAGACGCTTCCACGGATGCGAAAAAGGCTCATTATGCCATACAGGTTGCTCAATGTGAAATTCGGATCAGTGCCATGCAGACCACCTTCAATGCCTTGTCATGAAGCTTTCTATTTTGGATCGTATCTTTGTTTACCTAGCCATTGAAACGCTGCTTCTGGTAGGTTTTCACGGCCTTATCTGTTTACTCGCATGAACGTCATTCATTTGATTACTAAGAAGCTCAAGAAAGGGGAACGTAGGGTTTTCTTCCAGATTCATAACGATTCCAAGCAGCCTTTCAAGGGGCAAATTGTCTTGCAGTTGCTATTTTTAGGGGTGCCGGTTTTTTCATCAAAAGGGGAAATGCAGGAAGTTGCTGGGGAATCGTATGGCAATTTCTATGTAGATGTACCTTCACAGGGAGTCCGTTTCACAAAGTTCAAATGGTGGTGGGTAGGCTCGAAAGAGCACTATTTTGGAGAAGGCGTAAATTCAGGCAAAAAAGAAGACTTGATGAAGATTTTTAGAGAACGTTTGAAGGACTAAAAATATACCTTTTAACAGCAGATGATGAAGTCCTCAAGGCTTGTTGCATCTCCCCGGCGTTATTGCTAGGGAATTTTAATTCTTGAGATGAATGTATTCTTTTTTTGATCTAGTAAATTTACGTCAATATATAGTAATCCACTAGCCCTATGCAAGTTAAAGTACTTGGTTCACTCAGTAATTTTGGATTTGAATCTCCATTAGATCAAATAATTTTTCACGATTCTCTTATCACAACTAATGTGATGGAAATATTAGAGGATCTGCCTTCTGACGTTGATGTGTTTGATGCAATTGGATCTATTTTCGGTCAAAAGCTGGTGGAAAATCCAGTAATGTTCTTGATTGGTGATTCATCATGGGCCACTCCATCAAATGATCTTCTGGAGATAAATGCTAAATTTTTCGGTTACCTTCAGTTTATTATAAGCTCCCTGTGGTTTATCAAGGACAATGGTGCATCAGTCACTGAGTGTTATTCAATAACGTTTCCGGATTTTGTCGCTTGTAATAGGAGTGATGTATTATATAGTAATTCTTCTGGGGAGTTCCGACCAACTAAATTTAATAAAGAAGATTTCGATCAAGCCCTACAAATTCTTCCAAAGATTGCAGAGATAAAAAAGATTGAAAATGCAGTTACGCTTCAGCAACCTGAAGGAATGAGTGTAGGTATGCGAGTTGATGAAATGTCTCTATTGCCTTATAATCAATTAGAAAGACTATCTAGGAGCCTTCATTTCTTACACCTTGCACGGTCTACATCTATTCTTCCTCTTAAAATTTCTTTTTATATAGCAATCTTAGAGTGTTTGTTTACAAGTGACAAGACAGAGGTAACTCACAAGGTTACAGAGGCTGCGACTTTATTTGTTGGAGGGGATTTTGAAACAAAAAAGGGAAATTTCGAATTAGTCAAAACCGCTTATGGTATACGATCCTCCTATGTACACGGACAACATTTGGAAAAGAAACATAGCACTAGAGAATTTTTAATGAACATTTCCAATAAAATGGATAGTTTTTTAAGAGAACTCTACAGGAAAGCTATTGATAATCAGGAGCTTTTTAAGCTTTCAGATAAAGATTATCGCCAATATTTCAGAGATATGATCTTAGGGAAACAGAGTTAATACAAATGACAAAAAAGCCCGGTCTGATCCAGATCGGGCTTTATGATTAAATGTCAAATCCCTGTAAACAGGGATATGGTACAAAAGTAGGTATAAGGGTCGTATTACGTCCTGTTTTGTGAAAAAAGGTTGCTGCAACATTGTAGCGACCTTTTTTCATTCAACCATGTCCAAAGCCCTAAGAAAAGAAGCCAAGAAGCTCATGCGGGCCGACGATAGCAAAGTTGGCCGGTTCCTGCAATACTACGCAGGGCAATTGCTACTGGAGCCCGATCCGGATCAGCCTAACAAGGGGTATCTGACCGAAACCGA
>NZ_JBMDWJ010000157.1:0-5415 GCF_048595215.1 Siphonobacter sp. | reverse complement strand
TATGGATGGACTTTAACCACCCCTTGGCTGA
Organism: Siphonobacter sp.; assembly: GCF_048595215.1. Lineage (NCBI taxonomy): Bacteria > Pseudomonadati > Bacteroidota > Cytophagia > Cytophagales > Cytophagaceae > Siphonobacter > Siphonobacter sp. Next base: position 5,384 of record NZ_JBMDWJ010000157.1, on the reverse strand, counting down.
AATGCTGCTTCACTTCACGGGTAAAATCCTCGACGTTCGGGAAGCGACGCCTACTGAACTCAGCCACGGCCACGTTCACGGAAACGGCGGCGTTCATCACTAAGAACATCGGTCAATGAAAGATTATGAAATCCATTCATAATCTTTCATTGCTTACTGCACAGGCGTACGGTATTCTTCGACCTGCACGCCAAATTTTCGCAGGAACTCTACGCCTTCATCCACGCCGATGCCTTTATACTTCGCGTACGAATCTTTGAAAATAACGCGGCGAATTCCCATGGAATAAATAATTCGGGCACAGGCAATACAGGGCGAAAGCGTTACGTAAATCGTCGCTCCTTCAATACTCGCTCCGAGTTTAGCCGCGTATAAGATTGCATTTTGCTCGGCGTGCAGGGCTAATGAACAGCTGCCTTTCGAATCACGCGGGCAACCTACTTCGGGAAACTCTTCATCACAATTGTGCGTACCCGCGGGCGGTCCATTGTAACCGATGGAAATAATTCGCGTGTCTTTGGTAAGGACCGCTCCTACCTGAGCTTTAATGCAGTGGGATCGCTTGGCCAAGTTCACGGCCAGGTCCATAAAAATATCGTCAAAATGGGGTTTCAAAGGATTCTAATCTTCGTAGGTTTCAGCGAATTGATTTTCAGCGATTTCTCCTACTGGGTTAATAAATTCGGTGGTAGGACATCCCATACCAGCCCTTTCCATCGTTTATTTTTGCCGAAAGTTCCGACAATAAAACGACGTACGCTTACTTAAACTATGAAATTATTTCATTTCGTTGGCATGGGCTGTTTAATGGCTCTCTCCGTACAGGCCCAAACGGATTCCACCGCCAAGAGTACCGCCGCTGAAATTATCCAGCCGCAGCTACGGCCTAGCCCGCTAGCTTTGGCCCAATACAAAACCGAAACCTGTTACCTCAAGCTTACCTACGGACAACCCATGCGAAAGGGACGGGAAATTTTTGGTAAGCTGGAACCCTACGGAAAAATCTGGCGGACCGGGGCGAACGAAGCTACGGAACTAACGATTACGAAAGAGGTAAAATTAGCCGGAAGATCGGTCCGACCGGGTACGTATACCCTTTTTACGATTCCGAACCCGGATTCCTGGACGGTTGTTCTTAACTCAGAACTGGGTCAGTGGGGGGCGTTCGCCTACAAGGCCGAAAACGATTACCTACGCGTGGAGGTTCCGGTTCAGAAAAACGATCAGATTTACGAAGCTCTTACCTTTCGCTTCGAAGAAACTGAAGCCGGTGCCGATCTTCATCTGATGTGGGACGACGTTCGGGTACGCATTCCTTTCTCGTTCGTTAAATAACATAGAGGCCCGAGGGATTCGAATCCCTCGGGCCTTTACTTATCGACTATTGTTTAGCCTCGACTAGGTCGTAACCAGTCCGGGCGGTTAGTCGTTACTACGGCTTTCAATTCGTTCAGAATCGAATACAGACCAAAGTAGGTACGATTCACATACAAGCCATGCTGACTTCCCCGGGCTACTTTAGATTTCCGAATTTCCTCGACGCGTTGTAACTGATCGGCGAAGGCATATACTTCCTGAAAATATGTATCATTGCCAAAATCGAACGTTTCCTCTTTGAAGGGTCGTCCCAGCAGGTGAATCATTTGGATGAATAGACCCGAGAACAACTGCTTTTCGTGGTCTGAATCGGACGGATACAGGAATTCCAGATTATAGAAAATTTGTTCCGTCCGCTCGCGATCCGCCACTGTATCGGGGTTGATCAGGGCGAAGTAGTTGTCGTAATAAAACGTCGGAATGTCTTTAATACAGCCGAAATCGATTACACCCGTCGTTCCGTCCGGCCGCAGCAGAAAATTACCTGGATGCGGATCGGCGTGTACCTGCCGGAGCGTATGAATCTGATAATCGTAAAAATCCCAGAGCGTCTGTCCAATCCGGTTGCGTACTTCCTGACTGGGGTTAGTGGCCAGAAAATCGCTGAGGTGTTTACCCTCCAGCCAATCCATCGTCAAAATCCGACGAGCCGAAAGTTCCGGATAGTAGATTGGAAAGACCAGTCCGTCGATATGAGCACAGGCCTGGGTAATTTCAGCACCCCGGCGTAATTCCAGTTCGTAATCGGTTTCTTCCAGTAAGCGTAGCTCTACCTCTGCGGTATAGCGGTCTACATCTTTCTCATTCAATCCAAAAAGGGTTTTTGCCATGGGCTTCACCATCTTCAGATCGGAACTGATACTATCCGCCACACCCGGATACTGCACCTTTACCGCTAGGTTCTTCCCGTCTTTCGTCGCCCGGTGTACCTGACCAATGGAGGCCGCGGCAGTCGCTTCCACATCAAAGGTGTCGTACAAAGCTGAAGGCGATTTACCGAAAAACTTTTGGAAGGTCTTCACCACCAGCGGAGCTGACAACGGAGGAGCCGAGTACTGCGACAGTTGAAAACGTTCGGAGTACTGCCGGGGCAATAAGTTCCGATCCATAGACAGCATTTGAGCCACTTTCAAAGCCGAGCCCTTCAATTGGCTCAGCGACTCGTAAATGTCAACGGCGTTATCTTCATGTAGTTCATCCCGGCTTAGATCCGGGTTCACCAGCTTCTTTACGTTATGCTTCAGGTAATTGCCTCCAATTTTGACTCCTGTCTTTACGAATTGCGTCGCACGGGCTACTTTGGAGGTGGGAATCGATTGTTGGGATTTCATAAAACGTGGGCCTGGTTAACGATTTTGGTAAAGAAACTTGGCCAGATCCAGTACCGAATCCAGAGCCGATACGCCAATTAAATCAAATGCCGTATTGACGGCCTTTTCGATGGCAGTATCCGTTTTCTCAAAACCTTTCGAGGTGTCTTTACTCCAGAAATCGAGTAGCCACATCGTTTGGTACCAAAATGCAGTAGGATATTTATTTTCGACCAGTTGCCGGGACTTCACTTCCTGGCTCTCCCGCCCTTCGGCCATGAGGTCTTTCACGAATTTTTCAAACTGGTATTTAAATTCTTCCAGAGCCGCGGGCGTACGCATGGATCGCTGCATGCGAAAATCTTTCAGGCTACGGAGTACGAAGCTGCGGTTGCTGGTGAGCACTTCGATCCAAGTGTAGTAAAACGCCAGCAGCTTTTCCCGAACGGAATACGTATGAAAGACCTCGTCGCTTTTCAGCCGGGCGAGTGTTTGGTCGAAAAAGCCAGCCCATACCCCGCTTTCGATCTGTTCGAATGAATTATAGTATTCGTAGAACTCGGTCTCTTTGACCTTAAGCTTCTTGGCAAAGGCATAGATCGACGCCGGTTGCTGCCCCTCTTCGAGCAGATACATCATGTAAGCGTCTTTGATTTTATCGGGAGAAGTAGCCATAAAGATCGTTTAAAAGAGTACGGGTAAATCTATCTTTTCAAACGATAATCTGGTACCAGTAGTTTCTCAGAAAAAGAATATTCAGTCAATAATTTATAAGCGGCCGATTTTTATACGTGAATTCAGCTTTCTTTGCTTTCAAGACCTATTCGTTCAACGAACCCAGCGTAGGCTGAATGACATCTTTCCCATGCGGTTTATTTATCTCGGCATTACCATTCTGCTAGTATCCATTATCTGGATTACCATTAATAAGTATCGTGATTTAGCATCTCCGGGAGCCTATACGGAGACGGATCACCTGGAGGAACTACTCGCTGACGTAAAAAAAAAGCTACCCAAAGATTCGGTGATTGGAATGAAAATGAATGTTTCACCCGAACGAATTGGTATGCTTTACTTTGAATCAACGTTGGTTTTAGCTCCAATCGTGGTTGAACTCGCCGAAAGTGATACCATGCTAGTCCTCGAAGAACCCGGACGCCCTGCCCTAAACCTAGCCCACTACGAACGTATGCTCAGTGGGAGTAATCAAAAGTTTACGTATAGTGTAGTACACCCGAAACGTTGATATGCTAATCTTTGCTTGTATTGCAGCTACCGTCATTGCAGGGATCGAGATTAGTGCTTTCCTGCACCAAGGAGATCGATTACGGGGAGGTTTAAGCTATCTATTTGCCTTTGCCCTACTACTTTCTCTGATCGGTTACGCTTACTACCTAAGTTTGGTAGCTTCTATTCCTTACCCCTTGCTGATAGTCGGACTCGTTGGTATTGCCGGTATACCCCTTGTCTTACAAAGCATCCGCCACCAAGCGTACTCCTTGTCATTGCCAACATTTGGACGTCCGGGCCATGTTCTTATACTCCTGATTGGGCTATTGGCTGCAATGCTACCATTCAACGAGAGATTATACCGCTGGGGCGGCTGGGATGCGTGGGCCATCTGGAATCTTCATGCCAAATACCTTTCTTATCCCGAATACTGGAGTAATTTATTTACGAATAAGCTATTCAGAACGCATCCAGATTACCCACTCATGCTTCCTTCCTTAGTGGCGTACATGTGGCGAAGCGTCGAAACCGCAACGCCGCTAGCTCCCATGATTCTGGCTCATCTGATCTACTTCGCTATTCTAATAACGGTGTTTCTCGGATTAACCCGCTTCAATTATCTTTTCCCGGCCATTGTTGCCCTTTGTGTATTTGCTCTGGATACTAAATTTATCGAGATCGCAAGCTCGCAATACGCCGATACCCTGCTAGCCTTTTTCATCCTTATTTCATTTGTGATGTATAAAGAAGCACAGCTGGGCATTGACCGGCGGTTATTTTTTCTATTAGGATTTATAGTAGGTAGTGCTACCTGGATAAAAAACGAAGGTGCTTTATTCTTTTTATCCTTCTCATTCGCGGTACTTTGCTTCCATTTCAGAAATTTTAGATCAATCCTGCACTACGCAGCGGGTACGTTGATACCCTTTCTCATTCTAATTCATTTCAAGCAAGCCTACGCCCCGGCCAATGACCTGATTCACGCGGGTAGAGACTCTAGCCTGATTGCAATGATTCTAAACCCAGGTCGTTATAGGCTGATCATCACTTACTTCTTTACTACGGCTTTTACGTACTATTGGGCACTACTAGTATTGCTGACCTTTATGCTGGTAAAAAAAATCGCCTTCGTTAAGTCTCTACCGAGTATGGTGCTAGGCTTAGTATTTTCGGGTTACTTCATGGTTTACCTAACGACGCCGAATGACCTGGAATGGCACCTCAATCAGTCCATCGACCGTCTCTTCCATCATATTTACCCAGCTTGCTTGTATCTGCTTCTCTTAAAGCTCAGTACACATTCACATCGTTTGAAAACGTTTATTGTTTAATAATGAAAAACGTTCCAATAAAAAAGAGAAAGCCCGTACGAGCTTTCTCTTTTTTATTGGAGTGAAACTAGACTCAGCGTATATAATCATACGCACAAACACAATTGAATAATCAACATTTTAAGTTTATACTTTT
>NZ_JBMDWJ010000156.1:0-12524 GCF_048595215.1 Siphonobacter sp. | reverse complement strand
CGTAAACCCGCGTCGTCGATCTCTGCCATCAACAGCGGGTGCGTCCATTCGCCAATACCTTGCGTAGGTAGTTGCAGCGTAGGCGTTTGCGATCGGGGCGACAGGTATTGATTCTTGAAAATCTGTGTTACCCGGTCGTTGAAGTACGGCGTCAGCGATACTGGCTCCTGAGAAGATTCCGGCAAGGCAGCCTCCCAGTTAGTCAGCATTAAGGAGAAATGCTCCCCTGCATTGGTTTGAATGACTATCGGATTGGTACCAGGGCGAAGCTGAGCCCTCGGAATCCGGATTGGTTCAGACAACCCTCTAGGTTCCAGTTTTACTTCCGCGGATACACCCCGAATGGTATACCGAAGCTTGATGACTTGATCCGTGTGATTTTTTAGCTGAAAGGCTGTTTGTTCCGACTGAGTCACGAGTGATAGCCGTTCCTGTACCTCAAAACAAACGGGATGCCACCAGGTCAGCTGTCCCTGTTTTAACTGGACAAAGACCGTTCGCGAACCGGGTTTGGGAGCAATCGTTGCACGCAGGGTATGTCCCTTCGTTTGTACGTTCTGCCAAATTCCCTGCGGATCAAAAACCTTCTGAATGAGGGATCCGGGAAATGGAAAAGTCTGGGTGGTACCCCAAGCGTAGGTATCGCGTAATGGAATGGACTTGAAATCATTTCCCGCCCACTCTATCCGTATTTCATACGAATCCTGGGCGGGACTGTTGATTTCGATTACGGGTTGCCCAATCGCATTGGGTGCTAAATTCCAGGTTACTTTCTTTCCGTTGATCGTAATCTGTTTGATTCCGTCCCGTAAGGCGTTTACCCGTAGGCACAAATCCAGTTTTTTCGGAAACCGGGGTTTCAGGGTGTATGTTTCCGTCAGGCCGTTTCGATTGAAGTTGTACGACAAATCCGGAATTTCAAGGGATGCGTACGCCCAGGCTTTGGGCAAGCCCGGACGAATCAGGAGCCGATTGTTCAACGCATCCGGTACGATACCGAATAACCCTTCTACGAGTGTTCGGGAATTGATACCGACCGGGTCACCAAAATCCCGGTAGGCTTCTCCTCGATTGGCATCGTAATGGGAAATCTGAACAAAGTTTCCGGGGCTTCCCCCCAGATACATCGAGGCCAGTAATTCACTTTTCCAGAGTTTAAAAGCTTCTTCCGTACGCCCAGCCTCCCAGTTTGCCAACGCTGTATGAGCCGATTCAGCCAGGGCTACGTTATTAATGGACCACTCATACGGCATCCAATTACTGGTTGAAATCGTATAAAAGCCCTCGTCTTTCAGCCCATTGGCCCGGATTGGAAGGTGCGGAATCTGGGTATCTACGTAGCGTAAGTTCTGGTAGGCCTGAAAAGCATCGGGCACGTCAGAATCAATGACGTGGTAGATCGTCCAGAGGGCCGGTACGTCGTGGCGTTTCTTTAGTCCCAAGGCATCCTGAAATTCGGCATAGACCCCTTTTTCGGGAATCCACAGAACACGGTTGATCGCCCGATGAATGATTTCAGCTTCCCGCTCGTACGGCTTCGCATCCTCGCCCAGTAGCTTCGCCAGCGTAGCTGCCATCCGATTGGCCCGGTAGTTGTACGCCGAGGTATGGGTAACGGCTCCGCCGCTGTACTGCAGGGCATCACTGGCCCAAATGGCCGCGTAGGCATCGTACAGGCCGTCGCCGTCGGGATCGAAGTTGCGTTTTTCCCAGGCCAGATGCCGCTGGATGACGGGCCATAACTCCCGGGCGAGGGTTAAGTCACCCGTCCAGTTCAGGTGCCAGAGCAGGGCGTCGATATACACCAGATTCATGTCGTAATGGTGCGGACGAATGGCTTTCCCCTCCGGGTCACGACTGATATAGCCGCTCGTAAATACCGCATTCCCCAGTTTTTCCTGCTGGCGAGCCAGATGATTGGCTGTATCGGGTACGCTCGGTCCGGAAACGGGTGCAGACATTTGCGACTGAGCGTAGGCCCGAAAATGCGTTCGTGCCCGGTTGTGCCAACCCAGTGGATCGGCCGTATACGCTCCCCGCCAGCCATTCAGGCGAATTCGCCAGCCAATGGCTCCGTGCAAATACGAAGGCGTTTCCCAGATGGCATCTGAGGCGATACTGAGGGCACCGCCAACGGTATTGAGATAAGGATCAGGTGTTTTGACCTGAATGCGATCCGCTACTTTTTTTCGGGCGATTTCGGCTTCGGCAAAAAGTGTTGCGGCATTTGCATACACCAGTTCTGCTTTACTTTCCGGATTCTGTAAGGCGAAATATAGCGGTTCGTTTCCTTTTACCCGACCCGTCAGTACGGGCGAGGCCGCCGCTTGAGATTGAGCCAGTTGCAGCGGAGACTCTTGTTGCGTAGCATCAGCCCGTTGAATCGTAGAAGCCACCGGCACGAAGCCGAGAAGGGATTGTTCTTTTTTGAGTTTGGCTGTTTCAGTGGAAGCAGGCTGAATCGGTAGTCCGGAACCGTACTGGAGGGTGAAGGTATTTTTCTGAATGGTGAAACGATTATCGGTACAGTATTCCGGCTTCAGGTAAAAGCTCGATTCCGGATCGGGCCCCATGTCACCATTACGACTGAATTTTTTTCCGCTGGCTCCACCGAAAGTCCAGCATAGCTCCAGATCATTCGATACGTTTTTGAATTGAGCTTTTACGATGATTCCTTCCGCATTGGCCAGGGGTAGAATGACTAGTTTGAGCGTTCCCGTTCCTAAAAGTGCATCCTTAATTTCGTACAACATCGAGCCGGGTCGGTATCCGGCCGTAATGGTGTCTGCATCATTCAGCCATTTACTGACCGAGCCTTTCACCAGGCCAAATTTCAGGTTACCGCCCATACCCGGCATATAGAGAGCAAACTCGGGCAGATCGCCTGCTTCGGCCCGAAACGCCGTGTTGGTTCCGTACAAGGCTCGGGTAAATCTTCGCTTGCCATTGACAATGACGAAATCTTTACCCTCGGGTCGGTACCGCAGCTCCCGTTGCTGGCCGTGCCAGGAGCGATCATTCAGGGAAACGGGATACAATTCCTGAGCCTGAAGCTCATCTACGAAAATGAACTGGGTTAAGAAAAAAAATCCCCCTATCAAAAGTCTATGCGGGATTGACTTACTTTGCTGAGTCATTCTACGTACGTTTTCGTTTCGAATGATCGCTTTCCTTCGAATTATTGCCTGTACTGTATACCAACTTTGTAACCCCATACCGTTAAGCTTTTACAAATTATCCCGTATGCTTCTTCGTTCGTACGCCAGTCGTTTTTTCTGTTACGTGAGCCTGTTATGGGTAGGACTGTTTTTTCAGGGTTGTGTCCCCGACTTTCTGTTTTCTGATCCGGAGTGGGTGGTGATTGAAGCGTTTAGTCATGAACCGATTTTTAAACGCAAAACGGGCATTTTGATCAGCCCTCGGGAAGTGGCAGCCACCGTTACTTTCGACAGTACCTGTATTTATGATTTACAGAGTGTCGATCAGCATGACTGGAATAAGGTGATTGGGCTGGGCTTTGTCGGATCCAAAAATCAGGATTTAGGTTCAGCACCGCATCAGGTAGACGGGGCTCGGGTAGCCTGGCGGTGGAATCCGGAAACGCAGAAAATTGATCTGGGTTGTTATGCGTACGTGGACGGCCAACGCACGGCCTTCAAAGTCGGCGAAACGTCCATTAATCAACCCACTCGACTGAGTATTAAAATTGATTACGGTCGAAAGGAATATCGGGTCATGGACGGTGAGCCCGTACGATTCAATCACAACAAGAAATTTGCTTACAAAACGGGATTGTACTTTGGTGGGAATCAGCCCGCTCCGCATACAATTCGGGTGCGGATTAAGTATTAAAGGCTATTGCCAACCGTTGATACCCCGGGTTGTACTTGGGGCTATTGATGTTGAACTCCTCCAGAGTTATCATAAGTATTTTTCGTCGAATACGATGCCATGTTCCTGAAGTAAGTCCCGGAGTTCATCTGGAAAAATCTTCAAGCGGTGGTGCTCTTCCTGATTCTTCACATAAGCGATCAACACCTCTTTCTCTTTTTGCGAATACGTAAATGCTCCGTATCCAACCTGCCAGCCACGGAATTCGCTAAACAACTTTTGCTCTTTGATGTACTCTGAGCTAGCCAGCTTGAGACTTTTAACCAAATCGGCCAGAGCTATGGAAGGATGAATATGCGTCAAGATATGCACATGGTCCTCTACTCCGTTAATTCGGTATAAGCGACAATTCTTCCGTTGAAGAATGCCCCAGAAATAGCGGAATAGCAATGGTCGATTCTCCTGCGTCAGCGTCGGCTCGCGATGTTTGGTACTGAAGACAATCTGATATAAAATTTGGGTAAAGGTGCTCATATGTAGCTAAAGGATGTATATGAGCAATGTTAAGAGGATTCTTATCGGTCTTGACCACCGTTGAATAAATAGAAAAAACTCCGGAGGAGTTCAATTTGAATAGCCCCGGGTTACACCCGGGGTGGGGTACCCGGGCACTAATGGTTGTCACAAACGCATTCGTCTCCCCGCATTTCATACGGGGCTAATCACATTAAACCCCTTCGGGGTTGGGCAATCCCAACCCCGAAGGGGTTTAATGTGATTAGCCATGGGTTTTACCCATGGCACAATCCAACCTATGAAAGGCTACAAAGTTCCCTTCAAAATCGCCGGACGCTCATTCGCTACCTTCAGTACCAATTCACCGAAGAGTGTATTCGACCAGGCGAACCATTTACGAGTGAAGTTATTCGCGTCGTCTTTGTTGAACGATTCGTGCATGAAGCCCGTACCCGCATGCGTCATCTTCTGTTGTTTCAGCTGAGCCCGGATTTCTGCGTCGTTTTGGGAAGTCAACGCTCGCATCGTAACTGCAATCGGCCAAATGCTGTCCACCAGCGTATGCGGACTGCCGATTCCCTCGCCCGCTTTTCCTTTTGAGAAATACGGGTTGGAATCGCTCAAAATCAGTTTTCGTGTATTTTGATAAATCGGATCTTTCACCGATACAGAATCCAGGTACGGTAGAGCCAGCAGACTCGGTACGTTGGCATCGTCCATAAACAGAGCATTGCCAAAGCCGTCTACTTCAAACGGAAATACTTTACCGAACTTCGGGTGCTCTACAATGGCGTATTTCTTCAACGCCTGCTCCACTTCCGTCGCCAGCGTTTTACACTCTGTTGCCAGGGCTGCGTCGCCGATTTTCTGACTGATTTCCGCTGCTTGTTTCAAAATCGCTACGGCAAAGAAATTCGACGGTACCAGAAACGGATAAATCGTGGCATCATCCGAAGGACGGAAAATACTCGTGATCAAACCTACGGGTTTGGTCGGGTTGCCGTAGCCATTGCCAGGAACGGTATCCGTAGCCCAGGCTGTTTTACGGGTAAAGGTATACGGACCGCGATTTTCTTTCCGCTGCTGTTCACGGAACGTCTGGATAATCATCCGGATGGACTGTTTCCAGTCCGCATCAAACGGACTCGTATCCCCCGTCGTTTTCCAGTAGCCATACGCCAGACGAACCGGGTAGCACAGGGAATCGATTTCCCACTTCCGTTCGTGCAGTTCAGGCTTCATCTTCGTATTGTCCGAATACCACTCGCTGTGACCGGGGCCGTTGTAGAAAGCATTCGCGTACGGATCAATCAGGATACACTTGGTTTGGCGACGAACCACCCCTTCGATCAGTTTCCGTAGCGGCTCATCGTCTTTCACCAGCGAGAGATAAGGCCATACCTGAGCCGTACTGTCGCGAAGCCACATGGCGTCGATGTCGCCCGTAATGACGAAGGTATCGGGTTTACCCCCCTTTTCACTGTAATGAACCGTGGTATCAAGGGTGTTAGGAAAGCAGTTGCCAAACAGCCAGGCCAGCTCGTCATCCCCGATCATTTTCTGTACCCGCTGGATAGTAGCTTCTACGGCTTTGCTGGTAAAATTACGTTTGTTGGCCGCAATCCGTACTTCCGGGAAAGCCGCCGCCGCCTTACCCGTAAACGGAAGCATCATCCCCGCACCCACCAGGGCCGACTGTTGAATAAAATCTCTACGATTCATGTGTTTCTTGACTGTTTTTCAGTGTAGCGTTTTCAGTTGATATAGTGCGGAAGCCTCGATTTTAACTCGAAACCGCAACGGATTTGTCCCGATGACTTATTTGGTAATCACGCCCAGCTCAGCCACGCGAGCCCAGGTTTCCTTTCCGTTCGTAGACTCTACGGCTACAAACCGTAAGAACTGCCCCGGTACCGTTTGCTTAAAGCGTACGCGTTGTTCGAGCGGGTTATTCTGAATGTTATCGAATTGACCCTCCGCAACGGGCTGTCCCCAGTTTTCACCATCCGTCGATACGTATACCCGGTATTTGTAAACCGTACCGCTGCGGTGATCCGAAGCGTCGGGGGTATAGGTGAATCCTTTCAGTCCGAGCGTTTCGCCTAAATCAAGCGTGAGGGTATGCGGATAGGAAGCGTCTTTGGCCGAAGTCCATACGGTGGTTGGATCTCCATCGATGGCCTTATCCGCTTTCTGATCAATTTTCCATTTGGTGGAAGGCATATCAAAATCTACCGTCGTTACCGGACCACTTTGAGCCTCGCCGAAGGCCCGAGCTTTCACCGTAGCCGCCTGGGGTAAGGCAAATGATTCACTGTACAGCGGCGAAGTAGCTTTCGGCTCCGACCCATCCAGCGTATACCGAATTTCCCGAACGGATACGGGCGAACTGATCGTCACGGTTCCTTTCTGATCGCGACGAACAACCGGAGCGAGTAATTGCTCAGGTTCCGTATAGACACCCAACTCGCTGATCGTCACCGCCACGGGTGATTTCGTAATCCGAACGCGGATTTTTTCCGTGGTATGATACTTCGGCAAGCGTACCAGCCGCAAAGCTCCCACGCTGGTTCCCCGGTGAATTTCTTTCCAATCCCCGTTTTCCCAGACGTCCAGAGCAAACTCCTCGATTCGCTGGCCTAGAGCAATGGCCTCCCGAATACTCAGTACATTGAACGAAACGGGTTTCGACCAGCTCAGGACCAGTTCCGGCGTCGTTACGTCGTCTTTGCTGGCCCAATAGGTTTGGCGGTTATTGTCGAGCATGGTTTTTACCGCAAAGCCCCGGCCACCCGTAGCCGTTACCTGAGCCGTATTGGCCCAGTTTTTGCTAAAAGTCTTCTTCAGAATTTCACCGAAACTTTTCAGAATGGCCACGTCGTCTTCGTGTAACTGACCGCGTTTATCAGGCGAGAGCCCCAGATCAAATGCGGCTCCGCGACCCACACTTTTATAGTACAGTTCCAGCAACTGTTGGGGAGATTTAGACTTCCCATCCTGACTGGCGTGATAAAACCAGCCCGGACGCAGAGGTACGTCACATTCCGCCGGAATCCATTTTTCCCCATTTCGTGTACCCGTCGGGGCGTCGTAATCATTGGCGTTACCGGGTACGCCTTTGCTTTTCCCATCCGCTGCCGTAGGCGTAAAGGTTGCCCAGGAGGTTTCGTTGGCGAAACCCTTTTCATTTCCTACCCAGCGAACATCCCAGCCTATATCACTGAAAATGTTGGCATTGGGTTGTAGTTTCCGGGTAATCTGCCAGGTGTTGTCCCAGTCGTAATACGTCAGGTTGTTGATTTTCCGAGATTCGCGGGCCCCGCCGTAGTACCCATCGCCGCCGTTGGCACCATCGTGCCAAGACATAAACAACTCCCCGTATTGTGTGTACAATTCCTTAAGCTGGGCCTGGTAAATGGGCAGGTATTGGTCGGTCCCGTAGGCGGCACTGTTACGGTCCCAAGGTGAGCAGTACAGGCCAATTTTCATGCCGTTTTTTCGGCAAGCTTCCACCATTTCCTTCACCATATCGCCCTTTCCGTTGCGGAAGGGACTTTTACTGATGTTGTAGTCGGTGGTTTTGGTTGGCCAGAGGCAGAAGCCGTCGTGGTGCTTGGCGACGAATACAATACCCCGAAATCCGCCCGCTTTGGCTGATTTTACGATTTGTTCAGCACTAAAATTAGAGGGATTGAACGTCTTCGGATCGGCATCACCGTAGCCCCACTCCTTGTCTTCAAACGTCGTAGGCGTAAAGTGTACGATGCAGTACATTTCCGTATCGTGCCACTTCAATTGCCGGGCTGAAGGCAAGGCTCCGTACGGCTTGGGAGCTTGCTGAGCAAGCGTAGATAGGCTTAAAAAGCAGCCTAAAATGGGTACAAAGAGGTGTTTCATAGGAGTCTATAGATTCGGCGGTTCTGTTCGTTAACGGCTTATCCTTACGTAGCTAAGCGAAAAAACAGCGTCTTAGACTCGTTTAGATAATAAAAAATTTTAAGAATCTACGAAGGTATTCGTTTCATGGCGTCGGTTTCTTCTTATCCACTGAAAAAAAAGTCAAAAGCGGTAACTTTACTTGTTTTTACGTTGTTACAAACTCATGGCAGAAACTAAGCTTCCCACCATATCCACCGAGCCCGCCGGTCAGGAACTCATTGAAATTTTAGGTGCCCGTGAGCACAATCTCAAAAACGTTGATTTAACCATTCCCCGGAACAAGCTGGTCGTCATTACCGGCATCAGCGGTTCGGGAAAATCGTCGCTGGCGTTTGATACCAGTTACGCCGAAGGACAGCGACGCTACATGGAAAGCTTTTCGGCCTACGCCCGGGGCTTCATTGGTTCAATGGAACGGCCGGATGTCGATAAAATTGAAGGTCTTTCGCCCGTTATTTCCATTGAGCAGAAAACGACGTCCAAGAACCCCCGTTCCACGGTAGGAACCACCACTGAAATCTATGACTTTTTGCGTTTGCTCTACGCCCGAGCGAGTGAGGCATATAGTTATGTAACGGGTGATAAAATGGTTCAGTTTTCTCAGGATCAGGTCATTGATCAGATTCTGAAGGATTACGACAACCGGAAAACGATTTTATTGGCTCCCATTGTACGGGGTCGGAAAGGACACTACCGCGAACTCTTCGTACAGATTGCCAAACAGGGGTATACGAAAGTGCGGGTCGATGGTGAGATTCAGGATATTGTTCCGAAGATGCAGCTCGACCGCTTCAAAATTCACGACATTGAAGTAGTAATCGATCGGCTCATTCCTAAAAACGACGATCGTTTTCGCCTGAGTCAGTCCGTTGGAAAAGCCCTGCAAATGGGCAAAGGGCTGATGCTGTTACAGGACGATCAGGACCAGACCCGCTGGTTTTCCAAAAACCTGATGGACCCCGTTTCAGGAATTAGTTACGATGAACCCGCCCCCAACGCGTTTTCGTTTAACTCGCCTTACGGCTGGTGCCCGACCTGTCAGGGGTTAGGCGTGATCGAAGAGATTACGATTGATTCCATTATTCCGGATAAAAAGCTCAGTATCAGTCGGGGAGCTATCGCTCCGATTGGCGAGTACCGCGAACTCTGGATTTTCAAACAACTGGAAGTGCTGCTCAAACCCTTTAAGGTGAGTCTGACGACGCCGATTGAAAAGTTTCCACCCGAAGCGATGGAAATGATGATGTACGGCTCGGACGAACCCGTTCCGGTACCGTCGAAAAAGTACGAGGGTACGGAGTGGAACACCAAGTACGAAGGCATTATCAACTTCCTGAAACGCCAGCAGGAAAGCGGATCGGATAAGATTCAGGACTGGCTGAAGGATTTCATGGTCATCAAAGCCTGTCCGGAATGTCAGGGAGCCCGTTTGAAAAAAGAAGCTCTCTGGTTCAAGATTGACGATAAAAACATTGCCGAGCTGGCGAACATGCAGATCTCGGAGCTGGCTTCCTGGACGATGGGTTTGGAAGACCGCCTGAGCGATCGGCAACGGGTCATTGGAAAAGAAGTACTGAAAGAAATCCGGAAGCGGATTGGCTTTCTGCTCAACATCGGTCTGGATTATCTGACGCTCAACCGGCCCCTGCGGAGTCTGTCGGGTGGTGAAGCCCAGCGGATTCGTTTGGCTACCCAGATTGGTACGCAGCTGGTCGGCGTTCTGTATATCATGGATGAACCGAGTATTGGTCTGCACCAACGTGATAACGTCAAGCTGATTCAGTCGCTCAAGGATCTGCGTGATTTGGGTAATACGGTTCTGGTCGTTGAACACGACAAGGATATGATGCTCGAATCGGATTTTCTGGTGGACATCGGGCCGGGAGCGGGTCGTCACGGTGGTTCCGTCGTGGGACATGGGACACCCCAACAATTCCTCGAAAACCGATCGACGACTTCCGATTACCTCAGTGGTCGTCGTACCATTCAGATTCCCGCCGAACGTCGCAAAGGCAATGGCAAAATGCTGAAGATCGCGGGAGCGAACGGCAACAACCTGAAAAACGTGACGCTGAAATTGCCGCTCGGTACGATGGTTTCGATCACGGGGGTATCGGGTTCGGGCAAGAGTACGCTCATTCATGAAACCTTGTTCCCGATTCTGAATCACCATTTTTATCGCTCCAAACGCGAGCCGATGCCTTACAAGGCCGTCGAAGGTCTGGAGCATCTGGATAAAGTGATTGAAGTGGATCAGTCGCCGATTGGACGGACGCCCCGTTCGAACCCGGCAACTTACACGGGGATGTTCAGCGACATCCGTACCCTGTTTTCAGAATTACCCGAAGCCAAAATTCGCGGGTACAAGGCGGGTCGCTTTAGCTTCAACGTCAAAGGTGGTCGCTGCGAAGGTTTCGAAGGAGCCGGGATGAAGAAAATTGAGATGGAGTTTTTTCCGGATGTGTACGTTCCCTGCGAAGTGTGTAAGGGCAAACGCTTCAACCGCGAAACGCTGGAGGTACGTTTCAAAGGCAAATCCATTTCCGACGTACTGGATATGACCGTCGAACAGGCCGTTGAATTTTTCGAAAATCAGCCCAAAATTCTACGCAAAGTACAAACGCTGAAAGAAGTAGGCCTGGGTTACCTGACGCTCGGCCAACAGGCCACGACACTATCGGGTGGCGAAGCCCAGCGGGTGAAACTAGCCGAAGAGCTTTCGAAAAAAGATACGGGTAAGACACTCTATATCCTAGACGAACCAACCACGGGTTTACACTTCCAGGATATTGAGCATCTGCTGAACGTTCTGCAAAAGCTCGTGGATAAGGGAAATACGGTACTCATCATCGAGCATAACCTCGATGTGATTAAAGTCTCCGACTGGGTGATTGACCTGGGCCCCGAAGGCGGTAACGGCGGCGGCAAGATCATTGCCGAAGGTACGCCCGAAGTCGTTGCCCAAGTAAAAGGCAGCCACACGGCGAAGTTTTTGAAGATGGAGTTGACTTAATCACTTCTATTCCATCAAAAAAAAGCTCTTCAATATGAAGAGCTTTTTTTTGATAATGCTTTGCTCACTTTCTGAAAAAGTCAAGAAGCATCTGCGTGAATAAAATCGTATTTCCTGAACGTTATTAGGATCATTTTCTCTCCACCCGTAACCCATCAAACAGACGGATGAATTCCTGACAGGCTTGTTTGGAAGACAACTTCACTTCGCCATAAGCCCGGCGAAAGCTTGGGTCGTATTGCGAGGTAATGGCTGTTCCTTTTTGCAGGAAAAACTGTACGGCATACACGCCATCCTGCTTTTTCCAGTCCATTAACGTCGTTTCATCCAGAGGAATAATCCACTGGTTAATCTGCACCGCATACTGCTTTTCGGGCAATTGGATATTTGCCGTATCGGAGGCTTGCCTGAGCAAGGTTTGCATACGAATCACGCTTTCCGGGGTTTTACTCTGAGCCAGGCTTTCAACCGTTGCCAGACTCACCATAAGTAAGAGACAGGTGAGGAGTTTCATGTTTGTTAAGTCGTTCGTTTGTTCGCAGATGCCAGACCCTCTGACAGGGTTGCATGAGGGATTTCTTTACATATTCATTTCAGGTGACTAACGAAATAGACCAAATTCTTCCCATCCAGTAAACCTGTTTAATTTTACCCTTTATTGACTAGGGTACTCTCTTCCTCTAGCTTACAAAAGGATTCCAGAATTTAAAAACATCCTACCTTCATTCTCATCCGGAAGTGTATCACAAGCGAATACGTATAATCGACTTTTCAAAAGGCATATTTAGCCCCGCTACTTTTAAACAACTTCTTTGCGGTTAAACTCAAAAGAAATTGATCACTTTTAAACCACTAATGCATTTACCGGGATAGATTTCAGTATAACCTGCTCACTAAATCTGCCGTTTAAAAAGAGAGACAAAACACTTATCAATAATCAATTTTAATTCACAAAAACAAGCCATGATCATTACTAATATCACAACACTCAACCGTATATACGCTGTCTTTTATTTTATCTTATTGTCTTTCATTGTATTCCCTATGTCGAGTTATTTTTTATGTTTGCTACCCAAAGCAATCATAAAATTATGAACAAAAAAGTAGCAATTATCAATATTTAGGAATTGATATAGTAGAAGATTTAATAAATGAAGCAAAAAATATTTATAAAAATGAAGACCATATCCATTTTATTTTAGATGATTTTTTAAAAGTGCCATTA
>NZ_JBMDWJ010000155.1:0-10387 GCF_048595215.1 Siphonobacter sp. | reverse complement strand
ATGGGTCATAATTTTTTAAACTTTTCTTTTCTCTGCATGAATCTCAGCACTCGAGACTTCGTACCACGTAGCCCTCGGCTGATTACTCGATGACTCGCTGTTTTGACGCCTTCGAGGGAAGAAAGAGGCTGAAGTATGGCTTATCTGAAAATGCAATAGGCCCCTGCTTAAGAAGGATATTACCTTAAGCAGGGGCCTATTGCATTGCTTCTAATCTCTTAGAGGCAATGCAATCTATTTGGTAAAAGACTTTGGATAAATTTCCTTCTGATACTTCTCCCAGGGCGTTTGTTTTTTGTGATAATTATCGCCAAAAAACGTAATGATCTGATGAAATTCGGCGGCTTTGTGAAAACCGGGTACGGCCTGAATGACCTGAAACTGCTGCTTATCGAGAAATTTCTCGTCCATGAACACAACGGTCGGGAAACTCATCTGGCCGTTCATGAGGATTGCCGCCAGTTCCTGGTAGCCGCGATTACCCTGGGCAACGAATTTGAAGGTATGACTGCCTAGCTTGATCGGATTTTTTCCTTCCGCATCCAGTTTCACCGCATAATATTTCTGATTGATATACTCCGCTACTTTCGGATCGTTGAAGGTTTCGCGGTCCATCACCTTACACCAGCCACACCAGTCGGTATACACATCGATCAAAAATTTACGGGGTTCTTTCTGGTTTCGGGCGTAGGCTTCTTCGATCGTCAGCCACTCTACCTTCGCGGCTTTGGGTGCCGGTACGGGACGGGGAATGAAAGCCAGCGATGCCAGAACCAGTACCATCGTGCAGCAAAGGGTAACGATTCGTTTCATAGAACTAAGGATTTCCTACGAAGTTGAGAAAAGAAATTGATTTTCATCGAAAGTTAACTTCTAAACGTTTTCCTGTACTGGAAAGTTATTCAGGCAGATTAATTTTGAATTTTCCGGGAACGGACCCCGACAGCAGATCCGGAATGTGACAAATTTGTATGCTACTCAACGACTATACCACCGCGATTGAACAAACCATCGCAACGACTCAGTACGGCCAATCTCCCATCGAACTATACGAACCCATTTCGTACATCATGGGCCTGGGCGGTAAGCGAATCCGGCCTTTACTGACGGTTATGGCTACTGCTCTCTTCACCGAAAACTGGCAACAAGCGGTTCGACCCGCGGTAGGCGTGGAGATTTTTCACAACTTCACGCTGATGCACGACGATATTATGGACAAAGCTCCCATTCGTCGGGGTCAGCCCACCGTACACGAAAAATGGAACGATAACGTGGCCATTCTCTCGGGGGATGTGATGCTGGTTTCAGCCTACGAGTTTCTGACGGAGGTAGAGCCGGCGTACCTGAAAGCCGTAATCAAGAAATTCAACCGGGCCGCCGCTGAGGTATGCGAAGGGCAGCAGTGGGATATGAATTTTGAGAAGCGATCGGATGTCACAAAGGCTCAGTACCTGGAAATGATTCGCCTGAAAACGGCAGTATTACTGGGTTTTGCTCTCGAACTGGGTGGAATCATTGGAGGGACGGATGAGGAAAACGCCCGGATTCTAAAAAAACTGGGCGATGCCGTTGGTACGGGTTTTCAGCTCAAGGACGATTTGCTGGATGTGTACGGTGATCCCGGTAAGTTTGGTAAACTCGTAGGAGGCGACATTCTGGCTAACAAGAAAACCTTCTTACTCATTGACGCTCTGGAAAAAGCCACGGGTAGCGATCAGGAAGAACTGCAATTTTGGCTATCCCCGCAGGATCACCACAATATCGAAAAAGTACAGGCGGTGACGGCTTTGTATGATCGCCTAAGCGTTCGGCAGACGACGGAAGCAGAAATGAATCGCTATTTTGAGGAGGGCTTCGAGTACCTGAAAGCCCTGCGAATTGAGGATGAGAAAAAAGAAATGCTTCAGGCCTTTTTCCAGAATCTGATTGAGCGGGAAAAGTAACCTTTCTAACGCATGCACAAACCAACCATGAAACGGAAACAGGTGCTAAAAACATTGCTGGCGGGTTTGGTCGTCAGTCCCGTACGGGCAGCCGCTCCGGCTACTGATTTTCAGCAGGAATTTCAAAAGGCCTGGAAACGTTCGCGAGACTATACGCTTACGATTTTTAACCAGATGCCGGAAGAACACCTGAACTTCAAGCCAACGCCCGAGATGTTTTCGTTTCGAATGCAATTTGTGCATTGCATGATTTATACTACAGCTCAGCTGGCCAGTCGTCTTAACGTAAAAGATCCCTACGAAACGGCTCAGGGTTGGAATCAGCGTTCCAAAGCGGATGTGGCCGCCGAACTAGGACGATTTTACGATTGGGTACAGCAGACCGTAGCCACGCAAACGTCCGCTCAACTCAGTAAAATGCAGGAATTTGTAGGTGAAGAACTCACGGGACCGCAATTATTCTACGCCCTTGAAAATCACATTATCCATCACCGGGGGCAGGGAATTGTGTACTTACGACTGAAAGGAATTACGCCGGAAGGCTATTTCGGCTGGTAAGGGGGGGGAAGAGGGTTTGAGGTTTGAAATAGGTTTGATGGAGTTTCAGGTTTGAATAGTGTTTAAAGGTTGAATGGGTTGAAAGGTGACTGTAGTTCAGAGTCGAGTCAAGGGGCGGTGGATATCTTGCCCACATTGAGCCTTGTAAGAGCTAAGCAACCATCAAACTAAGCTCAACCTTTTGCTAGGACTTACTTAAACTTCAAACCATTTTCAAACGGCCTTTAAACCTCAAACCTTCCTTAAACACTTTCAACCCTTAAACGGCCTCAAACC
The DNA here is from genome assembly GCF_048595215.1 of Siphonobacter sp. Classification (NCBI taxonomy): domain Bacteria; kingdom Pseudomonadati; phylum Bacteroidota; class Cytophagia; order Cytophagales; family Cytophagaceae; genus Siphonobacter; species Siphonobacter sp. The sequence goes on along the minus strand of NZ_JBMDWJ010000155.1, from coordinate 7,610 downwards.
TACTCAAACCCCATCCAACTCAATCAATACTTCGCCATGCGGAGATCGACTTCATCCGCCCAGGCATGAATGCCTCCGTCTAAATTGGTAAGGTTATCGTAGCCGTGTTCCTGTTCGAGGTACTGAATGACACTCGCCGAACGCATCCCGTGGTGGCAATAGACAATCACGGGACGATCGCGTGGAATGTGCTTAACGCTGGTCGGAATGGTGGGCATGGGAATCAGCACGGCTCCGGGCAGGTGACACACTTCGTACTCATCGCTGTTACGAACATCGAGTAGAAAGGTATCTGGCTCCCGTTTGAGTTGCCGCATGAGTTCAATGGCCGAGATTTCAGTCGGTAACAAAACATTGGCCGCCAGTTTTCGGTGCGTTTCCATGCCTTGTTGGGCCAATATTTCGGCATCAGACCGGCGTTTGAACTTCATTTTTCGCTGGGTATTTTCGAGCAAATCCATCAGCATAAGTTCGCCCGATAGTGTCTTACCCACGCCGGTAATGATCTTGATCACTTCATTGGCCTGATACATCCCGATCATACCGGGTAAAATGCCTACTACACCTACTTCCGAGCAATTGGGTATTTCAAGGCCACTCGGCGGGTTGGGGAACAAACAACGGTACGTAGGTCCTAGAACGCCGTTAGAGGGGTAGTTAAATACGGAAACCTGACCTTCAAAACGATGAATAGCTCCGTATACAAAGGGCTTTTCTGCGAGTACACAAACGTCATTAATCAGATAGCGAACGGAGAAGTTATCGGTACAGTCGACGACCAAATCAAATCGTTCGATGATACTGGCGGCATTTTCAGCCACCAAATGCGTCGTAAAAACTTCGTAATCAATCAGATCATTTAACCGACGTAATTGAGCGGCGGCCGTGGTGGCCTTGGGTCGGTCTACGTCGGCTGCATCGTAGAGTACCTGTCGCTGCAGATTGGTTTCATCCACCGTATCGCCGTCCACAATACCCAAAGTACCTACGCCCGCTGCCGCCAGATACAACAGAACCGGGCATCCCAATCCTCCTGCACCCACCACCAGCACGCGGGCGTTTTTCAATCGTTCCTGTCCTTCTGCACCGACCTCGGGCAAGAGAAGATGTTTTTGATATCTCTGTTTTTCTGCGGAAGAAAGCATACACACTACCGGGGTCTAAACCACAATTGACGTAAAAAAGCAGAAGGTACAAAAAAATACATTCCTACTAAAAGACCTGAAACGGTTTTAACGAAACCGATTAGGCTTCACTAAACCGTTTCAGATCTTGTAACTCCGTATGCCGCCGATTAATTCGCGACAAGTACCCGATAAATGTACCCCGGATCTTCCACCGCTACGTAGGCGTATCCATCCGGACCCATTTTGACATTCCGGACGCGACCAATATTGGGGAAGAGAATTTCTTCTTTCACCACTTTATTGTTCTTAAGCACGCAGCGATTGAGGTACTTAAAGCGTAAGGAACCCACCAGCAGATTGCCTTTCCAGGCTGGATACCGCGAACTTTCTACCAGAGCCAGTCCACTCGGGGCAATCGATGGAACCCAGTACGTTTGAGCCTGTTCCATGCCTTCCTTAGCTTTCAGATCGGTAATGACTTTGCCGTCGTAATTGATACCATACGAAATGACGGGCCATCCGTAATTGGCTCCCTTGCGAATAATGTTCAGTTCGTCGCCGCCCCGTGGCCCGTGTTCGGTTTCCCAGATGGTACCCGTTGCCGGATCAATGAGCAGCCCCTGCGGATTCCGGTGTCCCCAGGAATATATGGTGCCGTTGGTTTTATCCTTGAACGGATTGTCAGCGACGGGCGTGCCATCGTCGTTCATTCGGTGGATTTTACCCAGGTCGCTGTCCAGGTTCTGCGGATTCGTTTTTTCACTACCTCGTTCGCCAACCGTTACAAACAAATAACCGTTTTTGTCAAACACCATCCGCGAGCCGTAGTGATGACGGGTTTTGGAGTAGGGCAGGGCTTCAAAAATGATTTTCTGATCGCTTAACTGGGTACCATCCAGTTTCGCCCGCATGACGGCAGTGGTTGACAGTTTTCCTTCGGGAGCGTCCTTAAAAGCTGAGTAGGAAAAGTATACCCAATGATTTTTGGCAAAATCCGGGTGTAGTACCACGTCGAGTAGGCCACCCTGACCTTCAGCCAGTACGCTCGGACCACCCGTTACTTCGGTTTTTTGCTGATTTTTTTCAACCAGGTAAACCTTGCCGTTCCGATCCGCAACCAGCAGCTTTCCTTCGGGCAGAAAGGCCATCCCCCAGGGATTCGACAGTCCCGCAGCTACGGTATCAAGTTTAGCGGTAAAGGCTTCGGTTTTGAATACGTTGGATTTGGGCTTGCTGGCGAAACTGTACCGATTCCCTTTCTCGATACTGGTTTGAATGAGCTGGGCAATGCCTTGAATTTGCTCGGGTTTCAGCGAATTTTCCCAGGCGGGCATGCCAAAATCCGGATACCCGTGCGTGATGCTGGCAATGAGTTCGGGTTTAGTCGTGCCGTGTTTCCACTTGCGGTCCACGAACGCCTGTACGTCGCCGTGACAACTTGAACACAGGGTCTTAAAGGTAGTTTCCGGTGACTCGGGAGGCGTGGAGCCGGGTACATTCGAAAAGTTGAGTCCCGTCAGAAACAGGACCGATCCAAGGGCCAGGTATTTGAAAATCATAGGATAAAGAGGTCGTTAGCTTTGCTCTGATCAAAAATAGGAAATTAAGAAGAGTTTTCCGTTTTCGTAGGTTAAACCCAATAAAGTTAGCGGGACGGGTTGTCCGTAGTATTTACTACGGACTTTTTAAGTTGGTAGGCTGTGCCTACCGTGCTGTACCTGCCCCGCATTGCATACGGGGCTATTCAGATTAAACCCCTTCGGGGTTGGAGGCTTGATTGAAAAAATAGACAGGGTTTTAAGGCAGTTAGAAAACTGCCTTAAAACCCTGTCTATGAATAGGTAAAAAATGCTCTTAAAGAGCCGTTTTGATCTTCAGTTCGTCCAGTTGTTTCTGAGCAATCGTAGAAGGACTATCAATCATGATGTCACGACCCGCGTTGTTTTTCGGGAACGCGATGAAATCACGAATCGTATCGGCTCCACCGAAGAGCGAACACAAGCGGTCGAAACCAAAAGCAATCCCCGCGTGCGGAGGGGCACCGAATTCGAAGGCATTCAGCAGGAAGCCAAACTGATGCTGAGCTTCTTCGGCTGTAAAGCCTAACAGATCAAACATCCGCGATTGAATGTCCTTCTGGAAAATACGAACGGAACCACCGCCCACTTCCACACCGTTGATGACCATATCGTAGGCATTAGCCCGTACCTTGCCGGGATCCGTTGCGATGAGGTCCATATCTTCGGGTTTCGGACTCGTAAAGGGGTGGTGCATGGCGAAGTAGCGGTTTTCTTCTTCACTCCATTCCAGCAGGGGAAAGTCAACCACCCAGTGAACCGAATATATATCGGGGTTACGCAGACCCAGGCGGTTACCCAGTTCCAGACGCAGTTCGTTGAGCTGCTTCCGGGTTTTATCCGCGGCACCCGCCAAAATCAGAATCAGATCACCGGGTTTGGCACCGAATTTCTCGGCCCAGCCTTTGAGTTCTTCTTCCGTATAAAACTTGTCCACCGACGATTTAACCGAACCGTCCGCATTCACGCGGGCGTACACCAGCCCTTTGGCACCTACCTGTGGGCGTTTTACCCATTCCGTTAATTCGTCGACTTGCTTGCGGGTATACTCAGCACAACCCGGAGCGGCGATACCTACCACGAGTTCAGCGGAATCAAAAACCACGAAGTTTTTACCCGAAGTCAGGTCCGCATCTTCGCCTTTCAGCTCCACAAACTCCATACCGAAACGAATGTCGGGTTTGTCCGAACCAAAGCGACGCATGGCCTCGGAGTATGGCATCCGAACGAGCGTCTCGGGTAATTCAATATTTTTTACGGTACGGAACAGGTGACGAACGAGTCCTTCAAAAGTGTTCAGGACGTCTTCCTGCGTAACGAACGACATTTCACAGTCGATCTGCGTAAATTCTGGCTGACGGTCTGCCCGCAAATCTTCATCCCGGAAACACTTCACAATCTGGTAATAGCGGTCAAAACCCGATACCATCAGCAATTGCTTGAAGGTTTGCGGCGATTGGGGCAGGGCGTAAAATTCACCCGGATTCATCCGACTTGGTACGACGAAATCGCGGGCCCCTTCGGGCGTTGATTTAATCAGAACGGGCGTTTCTACTTCGATGAAATTCAGATCATCCAGGTACTGACGAGCCCGGCGAGCCACCTGATGGCGAAGCTCCAGGTTCTTGCGTACGATACCCCGACGAAGATCCAGGTAGCGGTACTTCATCCGGATGTCGTCGCCACCGTCGGTTTCGTCTTCGATGAGGAAGGGAGGTAATTTGGCCGGATTTAATACTTCCAGCTTCGTAACCTTCACTTCAATATCACCCGTAGGCAAATTTGGATTTTTAGCAACCCGCTCGACGATGGTTCCCGTAGCCGCCACCACGTATTCACGCCCCAATGAACGGGCCGTTTCTGTAACGGAAGCATCAGTAGAACCTTCTTCAAAAATCAACTGAGTAATACCGTATCGATCCCGCAGGTCGATCCAGATCATTCCTCCTTTATCGCGGATGCGTTGCACCCAGCCGCACAGGGTTACTTCCTGGCCAACCTGGGTAAGGCGGCCTTCGCCGCAAGTATGTGTACGTAGCATAAACAAGTCAGGATCAAAGCAATCCTATTTTGTGCCGCAAAAATAGGGAAATTCGGTCAGGGTTGGAGGTTTGAAGAAAGTTTGAAAGCGTTTGAGGGGATTTTAAAGTTTTAAAATGGTTTGAGGAGATTTAAGGTTTGATGTAGTTTGAGGAGTTTTATGTTTGAAAGCGTTTGAACGTTTAAGGTTTGAATGCGTTTGAACGTTTAAGGTTTGAATGCATGCACGTGCCACTAGCCTCAAACTCATTCAAACCATAAACTCATTCAAACGTCAAACGCTTTTCAAACCTTAAACCTAGATCAAACCTATCCCAACCGCTTCGGTGAGCGGTCGGCTCGTACGAAAATGCGGACGCCATCTACGGTTCCCACTAATACATACTGACGTTCCAGGTAGGCTTTCAGCTCGGGGAAGCTCTCGTAGCTCTGCGTGGCAGGGTCCTGCATCCAGTAGCTATTTTTACCCACGGCATCGACAACCACCGCCGGACGATTTCGCTGCATATTTTCCATAAACCGCTTCCGGTACGTTTCGCGTAGCGGATGTTCAAACGAGGAGCGAATGGTATGGTTTTCGGCCACGCCCTGCGGCAATTGCGTTTCGATGTAGTACTGACAATTCCAGCCCCAAACGACCAGATAATCACCCGACTGTTTGTACTGATCAATGGCTGCTCCCACGGATGAAATGGGAAAGGTACGATTGAAGGTGGGTGTGGAAACGTAGTAATTTAGTGTATGATCTTTCTTGTAATGTACCAGCATTAGACCCACCAGACAAGCCAAGGAAGCTCCCGTCAGCGTCAGTGAGGATACCCACGATAAGGAAGAAACGGCTCCCAGCAGTGAGGCACTTAGCAAAGCAAAAGGAATGACCAGAAAGAACAGATAGTGTGTATACCCCGTACCCGTTCTGGACACGGCCAGAATACCCATGATCAGTAAGGCCAGCGAAAAAAAGAAGACGTCTTTCTTCAGCGTACCCCAGCGGAAAGCCGCTAATACGGCACTGATGCCGAGGGGTAAGAGAATGAGTGTATAATCCAGAGCAACGCTGAATTGGGCGGGGAGATGCAGTAAATTCTGCCCCCAGCTACCGCCTTCGCCGTAGTTGAAGTTGGCGTGAATGTAATAGAAAAGAAAATCCTTGAAGACGCCATTTACCCACAGTACCAACCCGAGTAGAAGCAGGGCCGATATCCCCGAAACGACGCAGGCCACAAAGGGTCTGAAATCATTTCGGATATAGACGCTGTAGAGGTAGTAACCCAGACACGCCGCCAGCAGGGGCAGGCTCTGAATTTTTCCGAAAGGCATTGCCAGAAACAATACACCCAGCAGGATGGAAGTTCGGTACGTACCCCGGGCTAAAAACCCAGGCGTTGAAAATAGATATACAATGATGGAAAGCAGCGTGACGGGTACCAGCTCACTGGAATAATGTACAAAATCGCCGAGCTGCGTAAAGGCGTAGAATAGCAGCACTGGGTACGAAATCAATTGCGAAACCCGCGTGCCGAACCAGTTTTTCAGGGCCAGCGAGAGAAAAACGAACGTTATGCCCAGTAATAGCACCGCTCCGAGGTGACCCGTCATATAGCTGAAATTACCCGTCAATAGGGCCGGAATCAACAGGAAGTAACTGCCCAAGGGTCCACCCGTCGTACCATCCACGGATCGCCAGTAAACCGGATCTTTTACCAGCGTCATCGCTTGCGTAAGCATCTGGCCTTCATCAACGTTGAGTTCGCGATTATAGAAAATCACCGGCAGCCGCATATACGCCAGCAGAAGCAGGGCCAGACCTAAAAACAGCGGGTACGAAGGTTTGGGCTTGAATGAAACCAGCCCCAGTACGGCGGCCAGCCCATAGCCGATAAGAAAGAAAAGAAAAGGAAACTGATTAAACGTAAAAAGCGAAGACATGTACGCTAAATGCTAAATCCGGTGTATCGAAAACGTAACCAGGGAATGATGGTACGAACTGGGAACGAAGGTACGCGAGCGTTGCGATAGGAGCGTACAGAAACAGGACTTAATTTTCGCTACAGCCGCCGAGCTTTATTCCTTAATCTTTGAAATACTGGATAGAAATTTCTGCAAAGATCCCCGTTCATCGCATGGGAAGTATTTATAAATGAGCTGAAAACATCTGGTGTTTACCTTTTGCCGAAGCTGCGTTTTCTATTTTATTCAAATACTATGCGTATTTTAACCGGACGCTTCCATCATTACTTGAAATAAAAGCGAGTGTTGAATTGGTTTGGTAATAATTTTTCGTAGAAATTTACAATCTATTAGTTGTTGAGTCGCTGGTGCTTTCTTTTAAAATGAATGGATTGGCTAAGCAGTCGCCCCTGACTACCCAAACCTACATTTCGCTCGAATAATGAAAAAGTCTTCCGCTATTCCACCGGATGAGTCTTTCCTGGCTCAGCTATGGGTCCGTTTCAAAGGCGGCGAAGGTGAAGCCTTTGATCTGCTAGTTGAAAGACGTTACCGGGTTCTGTTTAACTATGCGACCCGGTTTACGAAAGATCGGGAGCTGATTCAGGACTGTATTCAGGATTTATTTCTGGAACTGTGGGATCGGCGGGCGTACCTGGTCGAGACGCCCTGCGTTACAATTTATCTGTTAAAAGCTTTACGCAATAACCTTCTGCGGGATCTGCGGAATCGAAATCGACTCGATGATCGCAGGGACTTGGCCGGTACAGATTTTGAATACTCGGACGGACTCAATATCGAGCGGGAATGGATCCGTGACGAGATGTCATTGGAAAATGAACGTAACCTGCGACAAGCCATTGAACAATTACCTAAACGTCTACAGGAAGTCATTTTCCTGAAATTTTACGAAGGC